>NZ_JAUBRB010000009.1:85210-158149 GCF_036701585.1 Microcoleus sp. POL10_C6
AAGCCAAAGTCTTGCCATCTGGACTAGATGCGACGCTATTGACCGAATTGCTATGGCCTTCTAAACGGTGTTCGTTCACTCCATAAACTGCTTGTCGCAAAGCAGTCAAAACTTGCATTGAAGGTTGAGCTTTTGTGCGCTTAATTGGTATGGCTGCTCCTAAACTTGCTATAAGTGCATCGAACTTGTGATTTTTATTAAAAAGTTCGTTTGAATACTGACTGAGAGCATCACTTTGACCTAACTGAACTCTTTGTACTTGCCACCGCTGCCAATTAGCAAAAATAGCCAAACTAGAAACAACGATAAAAGCACCAGACACTCCAAAAGTAGTAAATTGCCGCCTACGTTTTTGCTTCCGAACGCTAACCTGAATAAAATCTCGTTCCTCCTGCGTCATTTCACCGGCGCGTTTACGCAACCACTCTGCTGCCACATTTAACGGTACACCTCGCAACAACGCCCCAGAGTCATGGTTGTTATTTTTCCACTCCCGCAGGGCCACTTTCAGCCGTTCTTGCCAAGTCCGAAAATCACGGTTAGCATTTATCCACTCGCGCAAAGTTCCCCATTCCCGAATCAGTGCTTCATGCACCACTTCTACTGTATCTTCCGGTTCTTGCCGTCCCGTCACTACCAAACGCGCTTGATATCCTGCTAAATAACTGACTAAATTCCAATTATCTTCCCCCACTTCTGCACGAGTCGCAATGCGCCTGGTATCCTCCGTTCCTTCCCCCGGACGCACTAATTGCACAAATATCCGCTGTGCCTGCTTTTTATCTATTTCACTCAGTTGTTGATAAACCTGTTCTGCATGATTGGCAATGGCTTTTTTTACCCCGCCAATCTCTTCATAAGCTTGGTGAGTTAACTCTTGGTTGATTTGCTTTTCCCACAAACGAGTCAGGGCAAATTCTAATAAGGGCAAATTCCCCGGTTCTTGCCCCACATCATCAAGAATGCGTTGGGTTAATTGCGGTTCTAACTGTACTTCCGATTTTTGAGCAGGTAATTCAATTGCTGCCTGTAATTCCTCCCGCTTCATGGAACTGAGTAACTGTGGCGTATACTCTTGCAACGCATCCCGCAACGGACGATAGGAAAGCACATAACCGTAAAAATCAGCCCGTAAAGTAAAAACTAAGGTGATATTTTCTTGAGCAATCGCCGTTAGTAATCCATCAGCAAACCTTTCCTGTTCTTCCTTCACCTGACAAAGCGTGTACAATTCCTCAAATTGGTCAACAACTAACAACAACCGTTTACCTGGGTTGTTTGCCAAAATGCGAGACAATACCTGCTGCAAAGTGATTCTACCTTGTAGCATATCACTTTCCAGCCCTAGTTTTTGAATTTCGTTAGCTGATGGTTCTAATTGCTGTATTAAGGCAAAAACTAACTTTTTAAACGGTTCGTTGCCTGGACGGAAAATTTCAATTAACCAGTTTCCCTCTTTTCGCAATTTAGGAATTAATCCCGCAAATACCACAGAAGATTTACCGCTGCCGCTTGGGCCAACCACTGCTACCAACGGTTGTTTGTGCGTTACTTCTACTAAATTACTGACAAATTTTTCCTGCCCAAAAAAGAAGTCTGCATCTTCTTCTCTAAATGCAGACAATCCTTGGTAAGGGTTAGGAATCACATCTTCAAAAGCAATTATACCGTCATCAATCGGAGCATCTATTAAGTTCTTTTTCTTGAAAACCGGAGTTTCATGCTCTCCGAAACTCATCATCTGCGAACGCCCTAAATCGTAGGCTTCTTCCACTTCATACCCAGCCGCAATCCCATCATAAAATGCCACCGCAAAGGCGACGGCTGCTTTATCACCCACGGCTCTCTTCATGCCAACTACATAATTAACGTATTGGTGAATTGCATCAGCTTGTACTTCCGAATAACAAGCATTGAGAATTACGCACTCTACCCCTTTTTTGGCAAATATTTTAAACATAGTGGCGAGGGCATTTGTCTGCACTAGCGCCATTTTTCCAGTATCATCTTCTAGGACAATTCCATCTTCTCCCGCACCATGTCCGCAAAAGTGAACAATATTCGGTTGATAATCTAAGATAGCCCGGTAAAAGTCACGGGAACGCACGGCCCATTTTTGTTCTAATTTATACAGTTCTCGTTTGTTTGCCCGTCGTAATCCTTCGTCAATTTCCCGTATTTCTTGATCCAATCGCAAGGGAGCCGTATTTTTGGGATTAGCTGCAAGAATCAGAATTGTTTTGACGCGGGCGTTGTTACTCATAAGACAAAGGAATGATAGGAGAATTTTTCAACAAGCTAGACGGCTATCCTGAGTTTTAGGTGATAATAAAAATAAAACTTCCCGTGGTACAGCCCGGAAAGCCTGCGTGAGCGAGACTACCGTTTCCACTACAAATCCAGAATAGCTCTTTATCCAAATTAAATGTATACTTATCAGGATTTTTTACCTACCAGAGAAACTTTTCATTGGGAATGAAAAGAACTTGCTGCCCGCAACTCCCGCGCCGTAGTTCCAGACAACTTATTGAATCAGATAAAAAGGCACTTTGTCCCAAAGCAGGTAGGAAATCCCAATTGCTTTTGCCCGATCGCGAATTGACAAATAATACCATTTTTCTAAAATCGTGCAACACTCTTCGACCCCCCCTAGCCCCCCCTTGTAAAGGGGGGGAACAAGAATACTTTTGCATTATTTTTTAAAAGTGGTATAACCTAAATTCAGCCAAAACGCTCCTCGATCGATCGTTACCCGGTAAACCTCCGCTATCCACTGCTCGCACCAGTTTAAATACTCATCTAACCCAAGGATTTTTCGTACTCTTTGCCGATATTATAAGGCGGGCTAGTAACGGTTAAATCTACAAATTGATCGGGCAGCAGCTTCAATGCTTCCAAACAATCCATGTTATAAATTAGGCAATTAGGAGCTTGGAAGTACGGTTTACCTAAAATATTCGCGATCTCCGTCAAGCTCATGAAATATTGGGGAGAGATTTTGTTGACAAGATGCAATAATTATAGTAAGTGACTTTAGAAATATTGTCAAACTCATCTGGATTGGCCGATCGCCCTGTGGGAAACAAAAGGTTACAATCACAAATACATTCTATTTCCATAACATTACTGTTTATAGCTTGAACTTCTCTGTGCCCAATAACAACACCTCAACTCAATCCTTTCAATTTGACTCGATCGACAGCGCCCTCGCAGACCTCAAAGCAGGTCGCATCGTGGTAGTAGTCGATGACGAAAATCGCGAAAACGAAGGCGACGTGATTTGTGCCGCCCAATTCGCCACCCCCGACAACATCAATTTCATGGCCGTGAACGCGCGCGGTTTGATTTGTCTGGCCTTGAGCGGCGAAAGGCTCGATCGCCTGGAACTGCCCCTCATGGTCAGCAAAAACACTGACAACAACCAAACAGCCTTCACCGTCAGCATCGATGCAGTCAACGGCGTCAGTACCGGTATCTCCGCCGAAGACAGAGCCCGCACCATCCAAGTAGCCATCCACCCTGACACCAAACCTCAAGACTTGCGGCGTCCCGGTCACATTTTCCCCCTGCGGGCGATCGACGGTGGCGTCCTCAAACGCGCCGGCCACACCGAGGCCTCGGTTGACCTCGCCAGACTCGCTGGCCTGTATCCCAGTGGCGTCATCTGCGAAATTCAAAACCCCGACGGTTCGATGGCGAGGTTGCCGGAATTAATCGAGTACGCTAAACTCCACAACCTCAAAATAATCAGTATTGCCGACTTAATTAGCTACCGACTCAAGCACGATCGATTTGTCCGCCGCGAAACCGTCGCCAAATTGCCCACTCAATTCGGCGATTTTATGATTTACGCCTACCGCGACACCCAAGACAATTCAGAACACGTTGCTATTGTCAAGGGCGACCCGGCAGAATTTAAAGATAAACCCGTGATGGTGCGGGTGCATTCCGAATGCCTGACCGGCGATGCTTTGGGTTCCCTGCGCTGCGACTGCCGGATGCAACTGCAAGCGGCACTGAAAATGATCGAAAATGTCGGTTCTGGCGTCATAGTTTACTTGCGCCAAGAAGGTCGGGGTATTGGATTGGTAAATAAACTAAAAGCTTACTCGCTGCAAGATTTGGGATTGGATACGGTAGAAGCCAACGAACGGTTGGGATTTCCCGCCGACTTGCGGAACTACGGCGTCGGAGCACAAATGCTCAACGATTTGGGAGTAAAAAAAATTCGGTTGATTACCAACAACCCGCGCAAAATTGCGGGTTTGAAAGGTTACGGGATTGAAGTAGCCGATCGCGTCCCCTTACTAATTGAAGCCACAGATTACAACTCGATCTATTTGGCAACAAAAGCCGAAAAACTCGGTCATATGCTCCTGCAAACTTATTTAGTAACAGTGGCGATTCAGTGGAACGAAAAAGGAGAAGGAAAAGAGGAAGATTCTGCCATTCAAAATCGGTACGAACACCTCGAAAAACTGCGGCATTTGGCGGCTAGCCAGCACTTGCTGCTGCAAGAAGAAGCGCGACCGGTGGGAATAGCCCTTTTCGGAGAAGGCTCCCTCATCGTTCACCTGGGCTTCGATCAAGCCGGACTCGCAGCCCCCGACTGGTACTCGGATCTAAACCATCCTTACGTCAGGGCGATCGGTCAAATTCTCGGCGAAATCAGCATTGAGCCGAATTTGCAAACATTAGAATTCATGGTTTCCTCCGGTGGAGATCCGCTCAAAACCCTGCAAGTCCAGCTCGATCGCCAGACATTCCTGTTGTCGGAATTAACCGGAATTTGCGATCGGCTCGAACCTCAGAAAATCTACAGTTTTGCTCCTCTTGCCTGAAGGCAGAAGGTAGAACCCTTCCCCCCTACCCCAGCAGGGGGGAAGGCAGAAGCCAAGAAAAACTGTGAATTTCAGAATAATACTTGTTGATACCGGCATCTTCCTTTCGTCAGAAAGCAGCCACCCATAAAAACAGTGAATAACAATGTTGATTGCAGTCTAATATTATGTCGGGTCGATTACCCGAAATCAGGTAGGGGCGGGTAAACCTGCCAATATCTGCCAATAATGGACAATCTCAAAAACCCGCCGGACCGACATATTGTGGTCAATTGATCGGACATGATATAACAAGCCGATGTAGCGAACAATTGAGAGAGCATCGTCGATGCACATTGATATTATTAAGCAGTATTAATAGTCATTAAATCATTCAAGAGGCTTTTTAGTTAATGTTAATTTTTTTAGACATTGATGGTGTACTTATTCCTGACAGAAGACATGAAACATCGCGCTTGCCAACCGATATAATGAAATTTAATTCAGGTTGCCTTAATCACTTTGAAAATGTCCTTCGTTCCTCTCCTAATGCGCGAGTAGTAATTTCATCTTCCTGGCGTGAAATATTCCCCTTCGAGGTAATACCGCCATTATTTTCACCAGATATCGCTATCCGTATTATCGGATTCACCCCTTTTCTAAGCCCCAAAAATATTCATCAACACAAATATTTACGACACCAGGAAGTTCTTGAGTATCTTCGACAAAATCAAGCAGAAAACTCACCTTGGGTAGCCATTGACGATATTCCAGAACACTATCCGCCAGATGCGCCAGTTGTGGCTATTGATGATTACAATGGTTTTGACCAGAACTCAGCAAAGATACTTTCAGAATATCTAACTTGATTTCAAAGGTTAGGAAAAAAGTATCCGAATAGAGAGGGTAAATTTGACATGGAAATGAACGTTGGTGACTTTCTGCACCGACTCGATCTCAGGGGACAAGCACTTAAAGGCACCAACCTTGGCGGTGCGGAACTCCGGGGAGCCAACCTCCGAGGCACGGATCTCCGAGAAACTAACCTCAGCGGCGCTATGCTCAGGTATGCAGACCTGATTGAAGCCGACCTCACCGGCGCCAATCTCAGCGGGGCGGATTTAGCTGAATCATTTCTTAATTTAGCTAACCTCACTAGAGCTAATTTGACTGGTGCTGTCCTCCGAGAAGCTAATCTCGTAGGAGCCGAATTCACGGGCGCCAACCTCAAACAAGCAAGTTTGATCAAGGCTAATTTAGTAGGAGCAAATCTCCACGAAGCCAACTTAACCAGAGCCAACCTTAGCGGGGCGGATTTACGCGGTTCTCAGTTGAGCGGCGCCATTTTAGACAAGGCCGTATACAACAACCGGACTATCTTTCCCGAAGATATTGATCCGGGTGCAATGGGAGCATTTTTGCTAGCTCCCAATGCTTCTCTCCCTGGCTTAAATCTGGCTATGGTAGATTTGACCGAAGCGGATTTAAAAGGAGCCGATTTGCGGCGGACAAACTTATACCAAGCTATTTTATTTGGCGCAAAACTCGATCGGGCAAACTTAGCAGGAGCCAACCTCAGCGGAGCGGACTTGAGGGAAGCCAGTTTGAACGCCACGATTTTAGAAAAAGCTGTTTACAGCAACAAGACTTTGTTTTCCGAAGGCATTGACCCCGCTCTGGGGGGAGCTTATTTAATTGCTCCCAATGTATCGCTGCAAGGGGTAAATTTAACCGGAGCCGACTTAAACGGGTCAGATTTAAGCGGAGCTAATTTGAGCGCTTCTAACTTAACTTCGGTCAATCTCAAAAATGTAGACCTCAGCAGAGCTAGCTTAAAAAAAGCTTACCTCAAAGGTGCAAACTTGGAGGGAACTGATTTAAGAGGAGCCGATTTAAGCGGCGCAATTTTACACCAAGTAAACTTGAGTTCTGCTGACCTCCGGGGTGTAGACTTAACAAGGGCTGACCTCAGCGGCGCTAATTTAAGGGATGCCGATTTGAGGGAGACAGATTTCACCGGAGCTACTTTGCTGTTCGCTAACTTGAGCGGGGCTGACTTGAGAGGTGTAGACTTGACAAAAGCTGACCTCAGTGGCGCTAAGTTAAACGAAGCTGATCTCCGAAAAGCAGATTTGATGAGAGTAAATTTGGAGGGAGCAGATTTAACTGAGGCCGACTTGAGCGATGCTCATTTATTCCGAGTTAATCTCAGAGGTGCTAACCTGAAAGGTACTAACCTCAAAGGCGCAAGTTTAAAAGGGGTATTTTTGACTGACGCTTATTTGAGCGAAACGGATTTGACAGATCTAGATCTGAGTCCAAGTTTTTTTGAATTGCCGCTAGAATCGGAATGGTAATTAGTTGACTGTTAACAATCAAAAATCTACAATCAAAACTCGCCCCGCGAAAATTGCTCGATTATTAACAATCGAAAATCTAAAATCTAAAATCTAAAATGGATCGACCGTTAGGCTCTGTTATTCAAGGTTCCCTGAGCAAGGGATTAGAAGTGCGACTGCACGCCGATGTTTCGGTGGAAGATATGAGGGTGGGGAAATTTCTAGTAGTGCGGGGGGTGCGATCGCACTTTTTCTGTATGCTCACCGACGTGTCTCTCGGAACTTCTAGCGCTCGCATTTTATCGAATCCTCCCAATCCCGACGACGATTTTCTGCTCGCAGTGCTAGCCGGTAGCAGCACCTACGGTACGATCGAACTGTCGCCGATGTTGATGTTGACTGCTGAAAGAGAAAAACAGCAGGCAATTTTCGACCCGACGAAAAACGGCGGAGTTCGCGAGAATAAGTTGGCGTTAGGAAATTTGGCTTCTTTTGAGTCACAAACGGGCGCGGATATTGAGTTGCTGCCGGTCAAAACTATTCCCAGCCACTTTTCCCAGGTGTTTGATGCCAAAGAAACGGATTTTCGGGCAGTTTTTGGCTGGGAAGATGACCCGTATCGCCGCAATTTTGCGATCGGCAAACCGATTGACATGGACGTTGCTGTGTGCTTGGATTTAGACCGATTTGTGGAACGCAGCAACGGAGTTTTTGGCAAGTCGGGAACGGGAAAATCTTTCCTGACGCGCTTGCTTCTATCGGGAATTATTCGCAAGCAAGCTGCTGTCAACCTAATTTTTGATATGCACTCGGAGTACGGGTGGGAAGCTGTTTCGGAAGGGAAACAGTTCAGCACCGTTAAAGGTTTGCGGCAGTTGTTTCCCGATAAAATGCAGATTTATACCCTCGATCCAGAATCGACCAAACGCCGGGGAGTCCGCGACGCTCAAGAGTTGTTTTTAAGTTTCGATCAAATTGAAGTGGAAGATATCGCGCTGGTGCAGCGCGAGTTAAATTTGTCGGAAGCTAGTATCGAAAATGCAATTATTTTGCGAAATGAGTTGGGCAGTGGTTGGATCAACAAGTTGCTGGAAATGACCAACGAAGATATCCAAATGTTTTGCGAAGAAAAACGGGGAAATAAGTCTTCAATTATGGCTTTGCAGCGAAAGTTAGAGCGATTAAACGATTTGAAATACATTCGGAAACGCTGTCCAAAAAATTATGTAACTGAAGTTTTGCAGTGTTTAGATGGTGGAAAAAATGTAGTAATTGAGTTCGGTTCCCACTCGGATTTGCTGTCCTATATGTTGGCGGCAAATGTGATTACTCGCCGCATTCACCAAGCTTACGTGCGGAAAGCGGAGAAGTTTTTGCAGAGCAAAAATCCGTGCGATCGCCCGCAGCCATTGGTGATTACCATAGAGGAAGCTCACCGCTTTCTCGATCCGGCGATCGTGCGATCGACTATTTTCGGTACGATCGCCAGAGAAATGCGAAAATACTTTGTCACCCTGCTGATTGTAGACCAGCGTCCTTCTGGCATCGACGCCGAAGTCATGTCGCAAGTCGGAACACGCATCACAGCCTTGCTAAACGATGATAAAGACATCGATGCTATTTTTACCGGCGTTTCGGGAGGGCAGAGTTTGCGTTCAGTTTTGGCAAAACTCGACTCCAAACAGCAAGCATTAGTTTTGGGGCACGCTGTACCGATGCCCGTAGTCGTGCAAACTCGCCCCTATGACGAGCAATTCTACAGAGAAATTGGGGATATTGACTGGCAAGAAATGCCCGATGAACAAGTATTTGCCGAGGCAGAAGCTGCTAAAATGGATTTGGGATTTTAGATGGACAACTGCTAGATTCATTACAGAACTTAGGCAAATGTTACTGTAAATTAATCCTTGCAAAAAATTGGCGATCGCTGGCAATGACAGAAATATCAGATTTTTGCCTCAGTTATAAACGAAAAAGTGCGATCGAACGTCCAAAAAATTAGGCCCCAGCTTTGAGTCAGAAGCTCTTCCCCTTTCACCCCCTCACCCCTCATCCCTAACTGCCCAAAATTTGCATAAGGTTAAACATGATGGAGATCATGGAGCCTCGCAGCACAATGAAAGTCAAACAGGGCAACAGCCAGCCTTTATACACCTTGTCGTTACTCGTAGCAGAATTTGCTTAGCATATTTAAAGGAAAATGTCAATAAATATTTTAAACAGTTACTCACATCTAATAGGGCGATCGAGTTCGGTTATCTCGCATCCCACCATCTAGGCAGCGAGAAAATTTCAAGCGATGATGGAACAGAGAGCAAAACAAAGCCCTCGAATTGCATGAGTCTGTTTGCATGAGTATTGTGAAGTTGAGTGGCAGTTAAAACTAACAGGGAATTCAAAACCTTAAGGAAAAATGTAGAATCTTGACCTTAAGACAGAGGTTTTTACTCTTTACGATCCTCAAAATTGGGAATAATATTGAGAAAACTAAACTCTTGCTTCACTTCGCCTTGAACTAGCCGTTAAAGCTAGCGAGCTACCGAAAATCGAGGGGGATTACTGGAAAATCCAGCACAAAAGTAATCCCAAACAAAAAGCTTCTACCGATCGTCACCGATAAACAAGAGGGGAAATATCCCCCTTGTCGCAGTCTTTATCCCACTTGTAAAAGTGGGACAGGGTATCACCAACTTTTTATCTGTTGTTACAAGGAGTGCAATACTCACCCATGTCCACCACAACCCCCAAAAACAAAACAGTGAAAGCCGATCGCATGGGCAGCCGGCCATACTCCTCAACGGATACGGTTCGTACCTATCTGCACGAGATCGGTCGCGTACCCCTGCTAACCCGAGAAGAAGAAATTGTTTTCGGGAAGCAGGTGCAGCAAATGATGAAATTAATCGAAGCAAAACAAGCACTTGCTAAAGAATGGCAGCGGGATCTGACGAATCAAGAGTGGGCTGCCGAAATGGAGTTGACCGAACCTGAACTTAGCCGCATCTTACAAATAGGGCGGCGGGCCAAGCAAAAGATGATTGAAGCCAATTTGCGGCTAGTAGTGGCGATCGCCAAAAAATACCAGAAACGCAATATGGAATTCTTGGATTTAATTCAAGAAGGCACCCTCGGTTTAGAACGAGGAGTCGAAAAATTTGACCCGATGCGGGGATACAAATTTTCTACCTATGCCTACTGGTGGATTCGCCAAGCAATTACCCGGGCGATCGCCCAACACGCCCGCACCATTCGATTGCCAATTCACATCACCGAAAAACTCAACAAAATCAAAAAAGTGCAGCGGGAACTCACGCAGCAGTTGGGCCGGTCTCCCTCCCCTGCCGAAATTGCTGCCGCTTTGGAACTGCACCCTTCCCAAATTCGGGAATACCTGCTGATGGCAAGACATCCAGTTTCTTTGGACTTGCGCGTAGGAGACAACCAAGATACCGAACTGCAAGAACTCTTAGAAGACGAAACGGCATCTCCAGACAACTACATTACCTCGGAATTACTGCGGCAAGACCTCAATACTTTGATATCAGAACTTACCCCCCAGCAGCGAGATGTAATAATTTTGCGCTTCGGTTTGGAAGACGGCACAGAAATGTCTCTGGCGAAAGTCGGAGAACGATTAAATCTCAGCCGGGAACGGGTGCGGCAGCTAGAACATCAAGCCCTTGCCCACCTGCGGCGCCGCCAATCTCAAGTCCGAGAATACTTGGCTAGTTAGTCACTAAAAAAGTTGAGATTTCCCAAAATCTCAACTTTTTTTTCGTGTTGGCGCTGCTGGGAAGGCTACTTTTATAGCAGTTAAAAAAAAGAATGCAACGGTAGGCCTGTTCTCCAAACCCTTATGGAATAGGTCACGCCAAATTATTCAATTCTTTAATCTAAAATTTAAAATCAAAAATGGTATTATTTGAGGGGTCGATCGCCCGATGGGGGCGGACGCAAAATTTATCAAAACTAATCTTAGATTTAACTTCAGGAACCGGGCGGGCGATCGTTCCTTTAAGTTTATAGTCAACATTAAGCCAAATACCCGGTTTCTCTACAATCTTTGTGAAACTGGTACAAGAGGCGCTTGGAACCAGCTATTTTAAATTTTGGGGTCTGGAGTGGTTTTGACTTATTTCATATTGACAGGAAGTTTAGAAGCGATCGCGATCGTGCTGGCTCTCTCGCCCGGTAACTTCAGCATCGCATTCCCCGCACGCCGGGCACACAACTCGGACATCAAATCCGGCGTTTTAAGCTCGCAATCTCCGCCAAATCCTGGGGCAGATACAGCTAGCACAGGTTTAGCAGATGGCATTTACCTCTACGGCCAGTCGAGCCAGCCAGAGGAAATTAAACAAGAATATTTTGTATTTGAAATGCGGCAGAGTAAGGTAGTCGGCGCTTTTTACCTGCCTCGGTCTGCTTTTTACTGTTTTTACGGCACGGGCGATCGAACTCAGTTAAATTTAACAGTAGTGGATAGTTACGACGGCAGTCGCTCTCCCTACTCGGTAAACCTGCAACAGTATTACCCAATTTCTACCATCAGCGAGAACGATCGGCGCATCTTGGGAATTTGCAAAGAATCTCACAAACAGCAGGTGTGGGAAAAGTAGGAAACACGCGCTGCGCCACCAGTCAATCGATTTTAGATTTTAGATTTTAGATTTTAGATTTTAGAATTGAAGAAAGCAACCCCACTGATACATCGGGTGCCCCCGGACTAAATTGCTTTCGGTCAGGATTCAGGAAACAGTAGTAAAATTGCTCCTGAGTTTGAGAATTTCGGACGGACACCACACACATGGCAAAATGAAACTGCGTCGGAAAACACTATCGATAATTGGCATTACCATCGCTGGATTGACTGGCATTCTCTATGTCGCCTCCTCAAGCATCCTCTTGGGCAGCCTGATCAAAGCAGAGGAACAAGAAGCCACACAGGTTGTCAAGGGAGTGCTCAATGTGTTCGGGCAAACCGCCGATGACTTTAACTCGCGCTTTGCCGACTGGTCGTCCTGGGACGACACCTACACTTTCATCCAAAACCGCAACTCAGAATACATTGCCTCCAATTTAATTCCAGAAGGGCTGGCTAATATAAGAGTTAATATAGCCATTTTTGTCAATACTTCTGGCAAAATAGTTTACAGTACGGGTTTAGACAGCCAAAAGCTGAAACTAACGCCTGTTCCAGAAGCATTAAAACGGCGCATTTCTCTCAGCGACCCGCTGTTGCAGCACCCCAACGCCAAAAGCAGCCTCGCTGGTATCCTGCTGCTACCGTCAGGGCCAATACTGATTACTTCCCGCCCAATTCTCACGACTAAAAGCACCGGCCCGATCCGAGGTACGCTGATATTCGGGCGCAATTTGGATGCTACGGGCATTGCGAAGGTTTCTAAAATTACTCGCTTGCCGCTAATCGTACACAGCGTGCAGGAGGCTCGGTTGCCTGCAGACTTTCAGAATGCGCGAGAGAAACTGTCGGAAAAAAAACCGATTTTGGTGCGTCCTTTAAGCGAAGAGTCGATCGCGGGTTACGCTTTGATCCGGGATATTTACAACCAACCTGCGCTGCTATTGCGGGTGGATATCCCCAGAGAAATATATCGGCAAGGTCAAATTAGTTTATTGTACCTGCTGGGGTCTGTAGCGCTAGCGGGAGTTGGGTTGGTCGGCTGCACTCTGCTGCTGCTAGAGCATCTGGTGCTGTCTCGGTTGAGCGGTTTGGCGAAAGCAGTCAACCACGTCAGCAGCAGCCAAGACCTCTCGGTGCGACTACCTGTGACGGGCGAAGATGAGTTGTCCGACCTTGCCCATACTATCAACGGAATGTTGAGTGCGATCGCCCAAGCCGAAAGCGAACAACTTGAGGAAAAAGCCCGCTACCGAGCTGTCGTGGAGCAAGCTACAGATTGCATTTTCCTGTGGGACGCTCAAACCAAACGTCTTTTGGAAGCCAATACAGCGTTTACAGACTTGCTCGATTACAGTCTTGATGCGATTTCGCAACTGACTATTTACGATATCATCGCTTACTCTAAAGACCTAATTGACAACAATATCGAGTTGCTTCTGACGGACAAACAATTCAGAATTGGCGAAGTTCTCTACCGCCGCCGAGACGGTTCCTGCGTGGATGTAGAAGTGAGCGGGAGCGTGATTTCCTACGGAGGCCGCGAGATTATTTGCACTGTTGTCCGCGACATTACCGAGCGCAAGCAAGCAGAAGCCGAACTGCGAGCCTCGGAAGAACGCTACAGACTTTTGTTTAAAAATAACCCCCATCCGATGTGGGTTTACGATTTAGAAACTCAGGAATTTATAGCCGTCAATCAGGCTGCTATCGAACACTACGGCTACACTCGCGACGAATTTCTCAACATGACCGTTGCGGACATTCGTCCCGCCCAAGAGCTGCCGAAATTGCTAGAAAATATATCCCAAGTAGATGCCGATATTGAGTTTGCAGGTGTGTGGCAGCACCAGAAAAAAGACGGAACAATTATTGATGTAGAAATTACTTCTTATGGTCTGGTATTTGATAGCAGGAATGCTGAATTAGTTCTGGCTCACGACGTGACCGACCGCTTGCAAGCCGAGGCCGAACTCTACAAAGCAAAGGAAGCTGCAGAAGCAGCTAGTTTGGCTAAAAGTCAGTTTTTGGCTAACATGAGCCACGAACTACGAACTCCTCTGAATGCGATTATCGGTTACAGCGAGATTCTACAAGAAGAGGCTTTAGATTTGGGCGAAGAAAATTTTGTGTCTGATTTAGAGAGAATTCACAATTCAGGCCAGCTTTTACTAACCTTAATTAATGATATTCTGGACTTGTCGAAGATTGAAGCCGGTCACGCGGAAGTGGAATTAGAAACTTTTGACGTGTCGGAGGTCGTTCAAGATGTAGCTAGAACTGTTGAACCGCTATTTTTGCGAAACACAAATCGCCTGAATGTGGAGTGTCCTAATAATATTGGCGAATTGTATTCCGATCAAATTAAGCTTACTCAAATTTTGTTTAATTTGCTCAGCAATGCAGCTAAGTTCACTTATAAAGGAACAATTCTACTCAGCGTTGAAAGAATTAAAAATGACGATAATAGTTGGGATTCTGAACAGTTAATTTTTAATTGTAGTGATACTGGGATTGGGATGACTCCTGAACAGCTACAAAAGTTATTTCAACCTTTTACGCAAGCTGATGCTTCGACTACCCGCAAGTACGGAGGTACGGGTTTGGGTTTGGCAATAGCGCAGAAATACTCTCAGATGTTGGGGGGAGAAATTACTGTGGCTAGCGAGTTTGGCAAGGGTTCAACTTTTACCTTAACGTTACCAGCATAGCTCTCTTTTAAATTTTAAATCGGGTAAAAACTTTTGACAAACAACATTAATACTCAATACCTGGTTGAGCTTTAATGCCTTGTTCTCGGAATGGATGCTTAACTAAAGTCATTTCTGTCACCAAGTCTGCCCGTTCGATTAGCGCTGGCGGGGCGCCTCTGCCTGTTAAAATAATGTGGGTTTCTTCTGGCTTTTGGTCTAACCCGGAAAGCACTTGCTCGACTTGCAAATAACCTAGTTTTAATGCTATATTGACTTCATCTAGAAGAACTAATTGAAATTCGGGATTGTGGATAAAAGTTAGGGATTTTTCCCAGGCTTTTTGAGCTGTGGCGATATCTTGATCGCGGTCTTGCGTGTCCCAGGTAAAGCCTTCTCCCATTGCGTGGAATTCTAGCTGTTTTTCCCAGAGTTGAAAAACGGCTTTCTCTGCGGGTTCCCAAGCTCCTTTGATAAATTGTACTATAGCGACGCGGTATCCGTGGCCGAGCGATCGCACAACCATTCCCAAAGCGGCTGTAGTTTTGCCTTTGCCGTTACCGGTATTGACTATAATTAAACCTTTTTCTTTTGAGGAGTTAGCGATTCGCTGCGCCTGTACTTCTTGGCGGCGCTGCATTTTCTGTTTGTGTTGTTCCGCTGTTAAGCCAGTGGTTGCAGTAGTTTCTGTATTGGTTTCCATTAGATTTTTTTAACCGCAGATGAACGCAAATAAACGCTGATAGATGCTAGATGTCTAGTTATTGCCACAGTGTTTTCAAGTTTAGCACGAAACCGGGCAAAACATCTTCTCCTGAAAGTTCTGTTGGACATTCCAAAACTTCTATTTCTTGTCCTTGGCGATAGATTTCGACTCGGCGGGTTTTGCGGTTGATTAACCAGCCTAGTTTTACTTGGTTATTCATGTATTCTTGCATTTTGTCTTGAGTATCTTTGAGGCTGTCTGTGGGCGACATTAACTCTAAGACAAAATCCGGGGCAATGGGAGGAAATTTTTGTTTTTGTTCGGGAGTGAGTGCATCCCATCTTGATTTTTCAATCCAAGAGACATCGGGAGAACGGTTTGCACCGCTTGGCAGTTTGAAGCAAGTTGAAGAATCGAAACAAATTCCCAGTTGAGTTTGTCGGTTCCAAATCACAAAATCCGCATTAATTTCTGAATTGTAATTTCCGGTTTCTCCTCCTGTGGGTGGCATGACGATTATTTCTCCTTTGGCGTTGCGTTCAAATTTGACATCGGGGTTTTCGCGACACAGTTGATAAAATTGGTCGTCGGTTATTTTGGCGATCGAGTTGAAGTTGATGGTAACTGCTATCATGGTATTTTATCAGGATGCGTGGGGATTTTTAAGCCACCTAATGTATATGAAGGCGGATAAATGCCGAGCGATGCAGATGTTGTAAATATTATTAAGGGTTAAGAGGATTTCAGGGATATGTTTTTATGCAGTTTCGCTCATTATATCACATCCTTATAACTAGCTATTAATAGTTTTATCAAACGATTTTTGGAGGAAACACTTACAGACATACCAATAATAAAATGCAATGTTAATTTCGCTAAAAAGTTTAGGTACTCCCTCTAGTAAACTGGATAATATTTTGTTTTTTAAATGCAGGGCATCTACGCCGATCGCAAAAAACAACAAGCCCAAACCCGCTAACAATATTTGGTAGGGAGTTAACTGTAGTTCTCGCCTAAAAAACCATCCGTAGGATGACAAAATAACGGCGTATAAAAGACTTACTCCTAGCTTAGGAATTCCTATGGCTATCATATATATATGAATTCGGTAAGTTTGATTCAGTAGAAATCCACCTGTTAAAAGAGCGGAAAATAAAATAAATCTATTTTCATTAGGACATGGTTGAATAGTTTTAGCTAATCCATAGGTGAAAGTACAAACAACGACTGGTACAGAACATAAAATTTGGAAAGTACGAGTTAACAAGGCGACATTAGGATGGGGAGAAAAATAAGGCTGAAAGAATAAGTCGCTGACTTTTAATCCTGAAAGTTGAGTAAAAAATATCAGTAGCGCCACCAATAATAAAGATAAACAATTTAGTCTGACAACAAAGCGCGAAAGAGTCATAAGCAATTAATACCAAAAATTAGGTCTACTGCCCAAATCCAAAAAAATTATATCACCAATATCTCTGGATATTTTGCTAAACTTAATCATGAGTGTTATCAAAACAAGGAGACTGTCATGCTGTCAGTGAAAGAAGCAGAATCGATCATTCTAAATTTGGCGCAACCCCTCGACAGTCAGGGGGATGTAGAAACTGTAGACTTACTGGCAGCATCGGGGCGCATTTTGGCTGCTGCCGTCACTGGTTCCCTGGATTTTCCTTATTGGGATAATTCAGCAATGGATGGGTACGCGGTGCGGTTTGCGGATGTGGAAAACTGTAGCGCCGAAAAACCAGTGGTACTCGAAGTAGTAGAAGAGATTCCAGCCGGATATCAGCCTCAAAATACCGTCCAATCGGGGCAAGCGGCGCGAATTTTTACGGGTGGGGTGGTGCCTGCCGGTGCTGATACGGTGGTAATGCAGGAAGAAACAAGGCGTGAGGGCGATCGTATTTTTATCTTAGTTTCTCCTGAAAAACCGCAAGTATTTGTCAGGCACAAAGGCGCTTTTTATCAAGCAGGAAAAACTTTGCTAACTCCCGGTACAGTTATCAATGCCCCAGAAATGGCGGTGTTAGCAACTGCCCAGTGCATTCAAGTTCCCGTTTATCGGCGGCTGCGGGTGGCAATTTTTTCTACTGGTGACGAATTGGTATCGCCAGACGAACCTTTGGCACCGGGGAAACTGGTAGACTCGAATCAGTATGCTTTGACAGTTTTGTTGGCGCAAATGGGATTTGAACCGATTCGATTGGGCATTGTTCCTGATAATGAAGATGCGTTAAATAAGGCGATATCCCGGGCTGTTGCGACGGCGGATGTGGTACTTTCTACGGGGGGCGTCTCGGTAGGAGACTACGATTATATTGAGAAAATATTGGGGGATTTGGGAGGAAAAATTCACATTAGTTCTGTGGCGATTAAGCCGGGAAAACCTTTAACGGTTGCTGCGTTTAAACGAGGTGAAAAGAATGATGATTCGCCGAGTTTGAGTTCGGATTGTCTCTATTTTGGTTTGCCAGGAAATCCGGTTTCGGCTTTAGTCTGCTGTTGGCGCTTTGTTGTGCCTGCTTTGAAAAAGATGTCTGGGCTTGCCCTGGATGCTTGGGGGCCGGAGTTTCTCAAAGCTAGGTGTAATGCTGAATTGCGATCGCCTGGGCAGCGCGAAACTTATGTTTGGGGTAAACTACATTTAGTTGCCGGAGTCTGGGAATTTGAACCTGCTAGCGGCAGCCAAAATTCAGCGAATTTAATTAACCTCGCCAATACGAGTGGTTTAGCAGTTTTGCCACCAGGGGACACCTGGATTGTACCGGGCGAATTCGTGGAGGTTTTAAAAGTTAGTCATTAGTCAGTTGACAGTAGTCAGTTGGCAGTAGTTAGTTGGCAGTCAACAGTCAACAGTCAGCCGGAAAAATTACCAATTGCCAATTAATTATGAGAATTTTAATTGTTGAAGATGACCCGATGATGCAACTGGGATTAGAGCAAGTTTTAGCCGATTCCCCAGAAATAGAAATAGTAGGACAAGCAGAAGACGGCTATTTAGGCGTAGCAGCCGCACTGAAACTCAAACCTGATATTATTGTAATGGATATCGGTTTGCCGCGGCTCGACGGCATAGCAGCGACGCAGCAAATTAAAGCACAACTGCCCGAAGTTCGAGTCGTAATGTTAACTTCTCACACGGCAGAAACTGAAATTATTGCTGCCCTTTCTAGTGGTGCTGATGCTTATTGTATTAAAGGTGCTTCTGTAGACAGGCTGTTAGCAGCGATCGCAGCCGCAGCAGAGGGCGCTACATATCTTGATCCTCAAATTGCCCGGACTGTCATCGAACACCTCAAACCCCCGATACCTGCCTCTACAACTACTTTTGGTCAGTTGTCGCAGCGGGAATTGGAGGTGTTAAGATTAATGGTGGAAGGTAACAGCAATCCCGAAATTGCAGCGGCGCTTTACTTGAGTCCAAATACTATTAAAACTCATGTTCGCGGTATTATGAATAAGTTGGCAGTGGATGACCGCGTGCAAGCAGCAGTTGTAGCGCTGAGAACTGGATTGGTGTAAAGAAGTCAGTCGTCATTAGTCATTAGTCAGTAGTCATTAGTCAGTAGTTATTTGTTGTTTGCTACCAAGGCTTTTCTGCGAAGATGCTTTTTTGCCCAATGCCCAATTGCCAATTGTCAATTGTCAATTGCCAATTCCTAATTCCCAATTCCTAATTCCCAAAAAGTTTATGTCTGAATGGATAGAAATCGGTAAAATTGTAGCAGCTCAAGGTTTGGACGGGGAAGTGCGAGTCTATCCCGATTCGGATTTCCCGGAAAGGTTTATCGAACCGGGGAAGCGGTGGATTTTGCGCCCTAACAAAAGTGAACCGGAACCGATCGAGTTTTTGGGCGGTCGCTACATTCCGGGCAAAGGGCTGTATGCTGTAGAGGTAGAGGGTGTGGAAGACCGCGATAGTGCTGAGGCGCTGCGGGGCTGTAAGTTGTTTGTTGAAAAGACCGATCGACCTTACCTCGAATCTGATGAGTTTTACGTCCAAGATTTGATCGGTATGGAAGTTTTTAACCAGTTAACCGGGGAAATCTTAGGCAAGGTAAGTGATATTATTCCCGCAGGTAACGACCTTTTAGAAGTAGAAACGAATCTAACCGCGCCGGAAACTGTCGCCGCAGAATTAGAAAAGCCAAAACAGCGTGAAACTCCCCAAGCCAACGCTGACCCCCGAAATACCCGCAAACCACGGAAAATTCGCGTTAAAGAGCCTAAATCCACAAAAATATTGATTCCTTTTGTGGAAGAGATTGTGCCAGTTGTTGACTTAGAACAAGGCCGAATTGAAATTGTGCCTCCTCCTGGCTTATTGGAATAATATCATGTCCGGTCGCTCGACCGGATCTGATATTAGTTATTAACAATTCCCACTTCTCAATTCCCGATATTAATCTTTTCCTTTATTTGTAGAGCGCACTATCAAGTAGCTGATGGAAAGCGCGAAAATTGCAGTCGCCAAACCAATCAAGTCGGCTGCGGTTTTCTTTTCCAGGTCAAGAATGATGATTTTTCGAGATACTGCTATCAAAGAAGTTACAATAACTAGCTCTACTTGAATTACGTGCTTTTTCAGATAAGCTGTAATATTTTCCAAGATTTCCAGAGCAATTAAAACATTTAAAAATAACCCAAATATGACAAACAACGTGTCTTTTAACAAATTATCAGTGTGGTTTACCAATTCTTTTGCTAAAAAAATCAGCAAATCGCAAACGCTGAGGAGAATTACCCAAATCATCGCCAGTGATAAAATTTTCGATATTACTACTTCTACACTTTCTGTAAAATGCAGAAAATTTTCATCACTGCTTGACTTGGAAATTTGCCTAAATATTTTTTTCAGCATAAAAGTGATTTAGTCTTCATTCTTAATTAATGATTTTGTCATTGTTCGGTACACTTTGCAAGCGCAAAACTCTGTGATTGCCTGGTTTTACGGCATCACCCGGGTACTTGGGAAAAGGCGGCTCTCTTTGCCTGTTATATCTTATAGTTTTTCGTGTCAGCTAGGAATCGATCGCACGCGATGAACTCCTCATTAATAATTTTTGCCATAAAAAAGCCTCAAACTATTGTCTAGCAATAGTTTGAGGCTTTTAAGGCGCGGTACGACCACTGAACTAACTATCTATTCTCAACAGAGAATGATTGTTGACTCCCAGGTTGCTCCGACGCAATATAGAAGATAGCTAAAAATTTAGCTCGGGTGGTTTAGTAGCGACGAGAATTGCCACCGCGATCGTTGTTACCCCAGTTACCGCTGTTAGAAGAACCACGTTCTTCGCGGGGTTTTGCCTTATTGACCTTGAGGTCGCGACCCATCCACTCAGCACCGTCAAGAGCCTCAATGGCTGCGGCTTCTTCGGCTTCGGTAGACATTTCTACAAAAGCGAAACCCCGCATCCGACCTGTTTCCCGGTCAGCAGGCAACTGAACGCGCTTTACTGTTCCGTACTCTCCAAAAGTTTGGTTGAGGTGCTCCTGCGTTACTTCGTAGGATAAATTGCCGACATAGATTGACATTGAACATTCTCCAGAATCAGAGGGTGTAGAGATTTAAATCCGGAGGAACGCCGATCGAACGAACTGCACTGCCGAAAATAAAGCCTTGTAAAACAATTATAGCACCTTGAGGTGCAAACGGCAATTGTCTGACTCGATTAATTAAAAAGAAAGCATAAGCCTTTGGCCATAAGGCATTCAGCCGAAGCAAAAACTCCCAATCAAGAAGGAAAAACTCAGAATAAATAAATTTAATTTTCCTTATCCCCGGGCTCGGCCGGGGAAACGCAGTTTTTAGGCTGCGTAATGGCATAAGGATTTTAGGTTTTAGATCGGGGATTTGAGATTTAAGATTTATGTGTAGGGTATGTCCGAGTTCAAAATTGCTCGATCGAGAGAGGTTGTTACCCCAAAAAACGGATACAGGCCCCGGACTCCTGTCGGGAAGAGTGCAAAATTTTCGACTCTTGTTCAAGAGCCCAGATTCATCTGTGGAGTAAATCTTCAATCGTTCGACTGAGGGTGATTGACTGAGCGGTCGCCGAACGTCAACCAAGTTCCTCTCGTTTCCCTGTCGATCGCCCGCGGCTTCCCGCTCGTTCTTCGGTCATTTGTAACATCCTTAGTTGGACGGCAGCTCAAGAAGTGACGGCGAGGGTGGATTTTGCCCAATTAAATTCCTCAACTTCTGCGGCAGTATCTGCCCCAACCAGCACCAACTGCACCGCACAAGCTTTTAACTCAGGCTGTTTGGAATCTGGACAGCTTGCAGAATGAGTCATGGCATTGGCTTCAGCCGCTTCGGCCCACAGAGAACCCCAGTGCATGGGTACAAATAGCGTACCTGGGGCGATCGCCTTTGTAACTTTGGCCGGAAACTGCGCCTTGCCGCGGCGCGATCGAACTTCCAGCAAATCCCCCTCCTTAATCTGCAATTGGGCAGCATCGCGGGGGTGAATTTCCAAAAACGGATCGGGGTGCAATTGATTAATTTTCTCTGTTCTACCCGTCCGCGTCATCGTGTGCCAGTGTCCGTAAAGTCTCCCTGTCGTCAACACAAACGGATAATTGGGATCGGGAGGTTCTGCCAGTCCCCGCGAGTGATAGGCCGAAAATCTTGCCCGCGCGTCAGGAGTGTGAAAACGCCTGTCAGTATACAGCCGTTTCGCTTCGTTCGCTGGATGCACAGGCTCGTTTTCCCGGCAAGGCCACTGCTGTGGCCCTTCTTGGCGGATGTATTCGTGGCTGAGACCGGTCATGTCGCAAGGCTGACCCCGCGTCAACTGCGCGTACTCTTTAAAAACCTCCGCACTATTCTCGAAAGCAAAGTGTTGGGCAAAACCCAACCGACGGCCGACTTCAGCGAAAATGCTCCAGTCGTCGCGGGCTTCCCCGGAGGGAGTGTCGAAACCGGGACAAAAGGTAACGCGGCGTTCGGAATTCGTCATTACTCCGGTTTTTTCGCTCCACTGCGTTGCCGGCAGCAGAATGTGAGCGTAGGCTGAGGTTTCAGTGGGATAGTAAGCTTCTTGATAAATAGTAAAGGGCGATCGCAGCAAAGCGGCTTTAGTGCGTTCCAAATCCGGCATACTCACCACCGGATTAGTCGCTGCAATCCACAGCAACTCGACTTCGCCAGTTTCCAAACCGGTAATCATCTCCCAAGCTGTGCGGCCTGGATTCGGGGAAATGCTTCCCGGTGCGATTCCCCAAAACTCCTCGACTTGGGTTCTGTGTTCAGCATTTTTCACAAATCGGTAGCCTGGGAGCAAGTGAGACAGTCCTCCGGCTTCCCGCCCTCCCATCGCGTTTGGCTGGCCGGTGAGGGAAAACGGGCCGCATCCCGGTTTGCCGATTTGACCGGTCATTAAGTGCAAATTAATCAGTGATCGCACCTTTGCCGTGCCTTCCGACGACTGATTCATTCCCATCGACCACAGCGACAAAACCCGCTGCGACTGTTCCCAGTAGTTTGCCGCCGTTTCTAACTCGCTGACAGTAATGCCGCAGCGCGAGGCTACAAACTCCGGCGTGTAGCTGCTAATAACCTCAGCAAAAGCTGAAAAATTCGCCGTGCATTCTTCAATAAACTCAGCATCTATTGCTTGCCTGCGTAACAGCAAATATGCAATTCCATTAAGCAAATCTATATCCGTACCCGGTTTAATTGCTAAGTGCAAATCCGCCGCTTCCGCAGTCGGAGTCCGCCTTGGATCTACCACAATCATTTTGACATGGGGATGCTTTTTGTGGTATTTTGCTAATCGATTAAATACGATGGGATGGCATTCCGCTGTATTGCTACCAATAATAAAAGCGCAATCTGTTAATTCTAAATCGTCGTAACAGCAAGGCGGCCCGTCCGAGCCAAAGCTTTGAACGTATCCAGAGACTGCTGAAGACATACACAAGCGAGAATTAGCATCAAAATTATTAGTACCCAGACAACCTTTCATTAGTTTCTGGGCAATATAATAATCTTCTGTTGCGAATTGACCCGAACCGTAAACGCACAAAGCATCGGGGCCGCTGGTGCTGCGAATTGTTTGGATGCGATTAACAATTGCATCGAGAGCTTCGTCCCAGCTAGCGCGACGGAACGGTTGGTCGAGAGTATCTCGCATCATCGGATACAGTAGCCGATCGCTCCGAATGGACTCTGCTACGGTTGCTCCCTTAATACAAACCATGCCTTGACTCGATGGGTGATTGCGATCGCCCCGCACTTTCCAACTTTGTTTTTTGTCGGGAACAACTTCTAGACCGCAACCTACACCGCAGTATGGGCAAAGAGTTTTTATAGTTTCCATCTGGTGATTTTAGATGCTAATTTTTGAAAGCTAATGGGTAATTGGTAATTCATCATTATAGTCGGAACTGAGGGCTCCTGCAAATAACGTGTCAATCATTACTAACTTACCGCATATATGCTTCACAGAAACGGACAATACCCTGATTTAAAATTACCCGCTATCTTAGTAAAAATCTGGCTCGCTCTCGCTTTTAGTCAGCTTCTGGCTGCTACTCAATCTTCCTCACACATAGGAAATTTATACCTAACTCTTGTCACCCCCAGGATGGGGCTAGGAAGAATTGTTGCCGAGTTAAAACAGCGCGCAGGTACTACTTTTGACCTGGTTGTTAATACCAATTCGAGATTTTGTGCGGAAGTATTATGCCGCCTACTTCTGTGTTTTAACTTCTAATACGCCACCGTTGGTGGGGCTAAAAGTTACTTGGAACTCAGCAGTTTTTTCAGAGCCTGCTGCGGCATCTGCAGGAGTTTGCAAAACCGGCAGAGGAGTTTCTTTGACGAAATCTTTAGCTGCTTTATTTGTGGGATCGAACTGTAGGATCTCCCCGTTTTGTTTTACTTTGACCCGATAAGTCAAGCTTTCGGTAAATGTCGGAGTTGTTCTCCATTTTTGGTCGATTTGTGCATACAACTGCTTTCCGATCGCATCGAGTTCGGCTTGGTCAGAAATCACTGATGCGGCAGCAGCAGGGATGGATGCAGGACTTGCAGCAGCAGCGATGGGTGCAGGGCTAGGATTCGGTGCGATCGAACTTGCTGCGATTTGCGGGCTGGGGGGAGAACTCACAATCACCCCGGCAGTCGGCGCCGGAGGTGCAGTTTCTGCTAGTTTCGCTTGCTTTAGCTGGCTGGAAACAACAGACATATTGACTGCAGCTAAAGTAAACATTGCTACGAACCACGAGGCTGCCAGGATGCCGCGTTTGATCGACGAGGCTTCTGAGGGTTCGGCAGCGTGAGACACAAAAGGTGCAGGTGCAAGAGGCCTGTCAGCAACCGCAGGCTTTTTGCTAGCAGGTAATGGCATCGGTAGCGCGACGGCTTCTGTCTCCGAGTCCGTTTCTTCACCTTCTTCGTGGTGGGCGTAGCGAGAAAACAGAAACTCCAAAGCAAAGTTACGCAGTTCGTAATATTTCGGGTCTTCCATAATCCGCGCCCGGTTGCGGGGACGGCTGAACGGAACGTGCATATCTTCGCCGATGGAAGCTGCTGGCCCGTTGGTCATCATCACGATGCGATCGGCCAAAAACAAAGCCTCATCAATATCGTGAGTAATCATAATGACGGTAATTTTTTCCTTCCGCCAAATTTTCAGCAATTCTTCCTGCAACTCTTCCCGGGTAATCGGGTCTAGAGCTCCGAAAGGTTCGTCCAAAATCAACAGTTTGGGACGAGTTGCCAGAGCTCTGGCGATCGCCACCCGCTGTTTCATCCCCCCGGACAATTGGCCCGGTCTTTTGTTACAAGCTTCGGTCAGCCCCACTAACTCCAAGTGTTCCTTGACGATCGTATTGTGTTCGTCTGCGGACTTTTCCGGGTAAACATTTTCAACGCCGAGGTGAATATTTTCTGTAGCAGTCAGCCACGGTAGCAGCGAGTAGTTTTGAAACACCACCATGCGATCGGGGCCTGGTTCAGTAATCTGCGAACCTTCCAGGGCTACTTCTCCGTTTGTCGGCCCGTTGAATCCTGCAATCATATTCAGCAAAGTTGATTTGCCGCAGCCAGAGTGACCGATCAAACAAATAAATTCGCCTTCATTAATAGTCAGGTTTACACCGTCGAGAACCACGTAAGGGCCTTTAGGAGTTTCGTAGACTTTCGATACGTCTTTAATCGTAAGAAAGTCTTGCTTGGGCGTTTGAATTTTGGTTTTTTGGGGAGTTTTTAGAGTTTGCATATTTTCAGGATTTGGATTTTGGGTTGAGGAATTAGACATGACAACTTTGGATTGAGAATTTGAAATTAGGGACTTAGGAAGCGGGAAATGTGGAGTCTTGTTTCCTGATTTCTTGCTCCTCATTCCCTCTTCCTATTTGCTGGTTATGCTGGCAGTTTGATGGAACACTGACTGCCTATTTGTTCAATTAAGATTTCTTCAATGCGGACGGCACGTTTGATTTTGACATTGTGAAGATAGTCGATCGGGTCGTCGAGATTAAACACAGTGCCGTCAAATAGCTCGATCGTCCGGCGATCTCTGGCAATATCCGGCAAGCCCAATTCACGCACTGCTTGACCGAAAACATCAGGCCGCAAAACTCGATCGACCACTTCCACCCAGTTTTTCGGGAACGGGATCAGTCCCCAGCGAGCCATCTGCGCCATCACCCACACCATTTCTAGGCGGTCTGGAAAATTGGTTTTGTCAACAGAGAACTGGTTGAAATTGTAGAGCATTTCTGGTTCTGCCTCCGTACCAGAGTTGTACGGATCGATGAACCCTGGACGGATGTCTTTCGGATCGGCGCCAATGTATTGTTCTTGGCTAATCAATGCTAGGACTTCTTCGCGGTTGCGCCGGTCATCGCAGTATTCGCAGGCTTCCAAAAGCGCTTTGACGAGGGCGAGGTGGGTTTGAGGATATTTCTGAGCCCAATCTTCACTAACACCGAGAACTTTTTCGATGTGTCCGGGCAGAATATCGAGGGAACGGGCCATAACAAAACCCGTACCACTGTTGACTGCGTGGGAGTTCCAGGGGTCGCCTGAGCAGTAACCGTCAATGTTGCCTGCTTTTAAATTCGATACCATCTGCGGGGGCGGAATCACGGTCAAGCCCACGTCGAGATCCGGGTCGATGCCACCGGCGGCCAGCCAGTAGCGGAACAGCAGATTGTGCATGGAGGCAGAGTGTACCATGCCCAAGGTGTGAACTTTATCGGGAGTCTTGGCGATCGCAGCTTTGAAATCCTCTAATGTCCGAATGCCTTGTCTGTAGAGGTCTTTGTTGAAAACAATCGAATTGCCGTTGCGAGAGAGCGTCATAGCGCTACAGACGGGTACAGGGGCTTCACCGTCGAGGCCCAACAGCATCCCGATCGGCATTCCTGCGACCATTTGCGCCGCGTCCAGCCGTCCTTCGGCGACTCCTTTGGCGATCGCTTTCCAGCTAGGTTCGCGGCTGAGAGTAACTTCTTCCAAGCCGTGGGCTTTGAAAAATCCTTTTTCTTTAGCTACTACTAAGGGGGCGCAGTCGGTGAGGGGAATAAAGCCGATGTCCAGGTTGATTTTTTCCAGGCCGTTGCGGGCGATCACAGGCGGTTGTTGTTTGGCCCGGCGCTGTTTGACCCGCTTTTGCTGGTTGAGGAAGTAAACCATTTCGTTACGCAGCGCGTAGTAACTCGGATGGTTGACAACTTCCATGCGCTTGCGGGGGCGGGGAATGTTCACTTCGAGGATTTGCCCGATTTGCGCTTCCGGGCCGTTGGTGAGCATCACAATGCGATCGCTCAGTAATAAAGCCTCATCCACGTCGTGAGTTACCATCACGCTGGTGACTTTGCTTTCCTCGCAAATTTTCATCAACTGGTCTTGCAAACCGCCGCGAGTTAAAGCGTCGAGAGCTCCGAAGGGTTCGTCTAGCAGCAGCAATTTCGGGCGAATCGCCAGGGCGCGGGCGATCGCAACTCTTTGTTTCATCCCCCCAGAAATTTCGCCTGGGCGTTTGTCGGCGGCGTGTCCGAGTCCCACTAATTTAATGTGGTGTTCGATCACCAACTCGCGATCTTCTGGAGAGTTGCCGCTGTAAATTTCATTTACTGCTAGGGCAATATTTTCGCGCACCGTCAGCCAAGGTAGCAGCGAGTAATTTTGAAACACCACCATTCTATCCGGGCCTGGATCGCGGACTTCGCGCCCTTCTAAAGTAATCCCGCCCTGACTTGCTTTGTCGAGGCCGGCGATGATATTTAGCAGCGTAGATTTGCCACAGCCCGAGTGGCCAATTAAGGTGATGAATTCTCCCTTTTTAATTTTCAGTTCGATATTTTTAAGAGCGATGTATTGCTCTCCATTGGGCAAATTAAATACACGGTCAACGTGGTCTACTTCAACAAATACTGACATGGTAATTTTAGGTTAGTTTGTAATTTGTATGATGCTGATTATTAATTGGGCATTGGGCATTGGGCATTGGGCATTAATTTACAACTCATTTCTACCAGTTTGTAGTTGGCAACCATTCCCCATTCCCCATTCGCCATGCCCGATGCCCGATGCCCGATGCCCGATGCCCGATGCCCAAATTCTATTTCTGTTCTTCGGGAACAACTTTGGACGCGATGAAACCAACGATTCTGTCTAAAATCAAACCGACGATTCCTACATAAAGCACTGCTAGAATCACTGCACTGAGTCGAGAACTGTTGTAAGCGTCCCAGATGAAGAAGCCGATGCCGACGCCGCCGACTAACATTTCCGCAGCTACGATCGCCAGCCAAGACAAACCGATGCCAATTCTCAAGCCAGTGAAGATGTAAGGAACAGAAGAGGGAAGCAGGATTTTCCAGAAGTATTTTTGGTTAGGGAGGCGCAAGACGCGGGCGACGTTTCTGTAGTCTTGGGGTATTTGTTGAACCCCTACTGTGGTGTTAATTAGAATCGGCCAAATTGCTGTAATTAAGATTACGAAAAGTGCTGAAACTTCGTTAGCTTTCATCCCCAGACCTTCAAAGGGATTGAACTGTTGAAATACAGCCAGGGCGATCGGCAGCCAAGCCAGGGGCGGGATAGTTCTGAATACTTGAAACAGCGGGTCTAAAGCATCGAACATTAGGGAGTTTGTACCGATCAGGATGCCTAAACTGATGCCGAGAACTGCTGCCAAAGTAAAGCCGATCGCCACCCGCTGCAAGCTAGCAAAAATTTGCCAGAACAAGCCTTTGTCTGTACCGCCGTTGTCGAAGAACGGATTGATAATCAGATTCCAGGTTTCTTGGACAGCTTTGATTGGCCCTGGCAAGCTGGAGTCGGGACTATTGCAGAGGATTTGCCAGATTATCAGCAGAACTGTAATTGCTACCAGCGGGCGGATGATTTTTCGGCGGTTTTTTTGAACATGATCCAGAACGAAATTTACTGGATTTTTGCTTTTAGTAACAGCGAGGTTTGTTGCCATTTTTCTTTTTGCAGTATTGTGAATAATCGATTATTTTTAGATACTTTGAACAGAGTTCAACTGGTTTAGTTGGTGGAACGCACCCTGCGTTTCACTCTGTTCAACACCGTCACTTTTAGGTATTTGTCAAGTGTCAACAGTCAACAGTCAACACTCAACCAACTAATTATGCTTTTTTGATTGCCAGACTCTTCAGATATTCTTCTGGTTTTTCTGGGTCAAACTTCACGCCGTCAAAGAAGGTTTCGACACCGCGAGAAGTAGTAGTAGGAATTTGGGCGGCGGGGACGCCAAGTGTTGTCGCTGCTGCTTTCCAAATATCTTCCCGGTTAACTTTATCAACGGTTGCTTTGATGTCGGTAGTTGCTGGGATATAACCCCAGCGAATATTTTCAGCTAAGAACCAAGCATCGTGACTCTTGTAGGGATACGAAGCATTATCGGCCCAGAATTTCATCGCCACAGGGCTGGCAGCTTCAATGCGGCCGGTACCGTAGTCAATTTGACCTTTAGAGCGACCGATAATATCTGCTACTGGAACTTTTAACCACTTATCTTGAGAGATAATTTGGCACATCTCATCGTGATTTTCTGCCTTGTCGCACCACTGCTGGGCTTCCAGTACGGCCATTGTAATTGCTTTTGCAGCTTTGGGGTTTTTGTCAACCCAATCTCCTCTTAAACCTAAAGCTTTTTCAGGATGATCTTTCCACATTTCTCCAGTTATTAAGGCGGTGTATCCTACCTTTTGAGTAACGAGCTGAGCATTCCAAGGTTCGCCTACGCAAAAGGCTTCCATGCTGCCAGATTTCATGTTCGCTACCATTTGGGGCGGCGGTATGGGAATCACGGAAACATCTGTATCTGGATTAATACCGCCGGCTGCTAGCCAGTAGCGTATCCACAAGTCGTGGGTGCCGCCGGGAAAGGTCATAGCAATAGGAACGTTTTGATTTGCAAAAGCTGCTTTCAGAGGTGCGCTGTCTGTACCTACTTTTAAATCTAGGTATTTTTTGCTGAGGGAAATTGCCTGACCGTTAGTATTTAACCGGGCGACAATGTACATCGGCACTGGCTGATTGCCTTTGGTAATAGTGCCTAATGTCATGTGGTAAGGCATCGGAGATAAGATGTGGGCTCCGTCAATGCCACCTTTGTCGGAACCGAGTTCTAAGTTGTCGCGAGTAACTGGCCAAGATGCTTGTTTGGTAACTTGTACGTCTTTCATGCCGTACTTGGCAAATAACCCTTTTTCTTGGGCGATGATTAAGGGTGCTGCGTCGGTGAGGGCGATGAATCCGAGTTTGGCTGCGGTAACTTCTGGGGCGTCGGCAGGGTTGATGTTGACTGCTGGGGCAGCGCTGGGTGATGCGCCACCGGCTGCGGGGGTTGCACCTCCGTTAGATGTGGTCGAACCGGAACTGCAACCGTGGGCTAGGAGGGTGCCGGCTGCTGTTGCTCCGGCGGTGATGATGAATTTTCTTCTAGAAAGGTTGCTCATTTGTCTTGAATTGTTGTTGTACTTTGAGATGGTGGAAATGTGAGATGTGAGATTGATTCGCGACCTTTGCATCGCACCTCACTTTATTAGATTAGGCGTCGATCGACACTTTGCCGATCGCCCGCGCGCTGCAAGTTAAAATGAACCCTGGTTCTAAATCTGCCGCCGCGTCTGGTTTGCTGTCGTAGACTGTTTCGCCTTCTAGGAGTTTCTGCTGGCAAGTGCCACAGCTTCCCGACCGGCAATTGCTGTCAAGTTCGACTCCGGCCCGTTCGGCAACATCGAGAATGAACTCATCTTCGCTGCAAGCAACTTCTTTGCCCGATCGAGCGAAAATGACAGTAGATGTCTGAGCTTTGGCTGCCGGGACTGCCGTTTCGCCCTCCTCAACCGTCAATTGCAGTTGCCGGTTCAGCACAGCTACATCCCCTGTAATCTGTTTGGGAACTGCGCCAAACTGCTCGACTAACAGTTGATGCAGCAGCGGTTTGAGGTCTTCGCAAGGAATGCCTTTTTGGACGCAAGCACCCAAATGAGCGTCTTTGCCAACTGTGCCTCCCATGTAAATGTCTACACCTTCGAGGGTTTTGCCGTTCTTGCGAACTTTTGTTCCCATCAAACCAATGTCTGCTACCTGGGGTTGACCGCAGGAATTGGGGCAACCCGTCCAGTGAATTCTGACAGGTTTGGGAACTGACAGTTCGGCTTCGAGTTCCTCAATCATTGCCACGGAGCGGCTTTTGGTTTCGATGAGGGCGAAGTTGCAAAACTTGGCGCCGGTACAGGAAACCAAGGCTCGCGTCAGCGGTGCGGGGTCGATGGAAAAACGCTGCAACAGCGGTTCTTTGACCAGCGATTCAATCCGCGAGTCGGGAACGTTGGGAATAATCACGTTTTCTTCCACAGTCAGCCTGAGCTCGCCGCTGCCGTAAACCTCGGCGATTCTGGCCAAATCGAACAAATCCGATGCCTGCAGCCGTCCGACGGGAACGTGCAGCCCTACATAGTTGAGCCCTGATTGTTTTTGGGGGTAGATGCCGATGTGGTCGCGTTTCTCCCAGATGATTTCATCTTTCGGCGCGGCGGCGGGCAAAGTGCGACCTAATTCTTGTTCGACTTCGGCTCGGAATTGTTCGATTCCGAGTTCGTCAATCAGCCACATCAGTCGCGATTTTTGGCGGTTTGCTCTCGGGCCTTGATCGCGAAACACAGTTAAAATTGCTTTGCACAAATCTACAACGTCGCTAGGACTTGCCCATGCGTTGAGAGGAATTGCAGCTTCGCAGCGTTTGGCGGAGAAGAAACCGCCGACTAAAACGTTAAAGCCGATGTTGCCGTCTTTGTAAGCGGGTACGAAGGCGATGTCGTTGATTTCTGCGTGGACTGAGTTGTCGCGGCAGCCTGCGATCGCAATATTAAACTTTCTCGGCAAATTTGAAAACGCGGGGTTGCCTTCGCCGCTGTTCGTAATCATGTCTTGGACTTGGTTCGCCAGTTCCCGCGTATCTATCAGTTCGTCGGCGTCCAAGCCCGCGACTGGGGAACCCGTGATGTTGCGTACATTGTCCATGCCAGACTGGATGCTGGTCATGCCCGCTTCTTTGAGGCGGCGGAAGATGTCGGGTACGTCTTCGATGCGAATTCCGCGCAATTGCAGGTTTTGTCTGGTGGTGATGTCGGCGCTGCCGTCGTCGCCGTAGCGTTGGACGATTTCTGCTAGGGTTCTGGTTTGATTGCTAGTAATGATGCCGTTGGGCAAGCGCAGCCGCATCATGAATTTGCCGGGAGTTACGGGCCGAAAGAAGATGCCGAGCCATTTGAGGCGGTGCTCGCGATCGATTTCGTCCATTGCTTCCCAGCCGATGGCGGCGAAGTGGTCGAGTTCGGCTGTTAATGCTAAGCCATCTTTTTCGGCTTTGAGTTTTTCAAACTTGTTCAGGCTCGCTTGGGCTTTGGGTTCTACTGTTTGGGTCATCGGTTTACCCTCGCTGCTGACTTGTGTGGGGAGGTATTGACTTGGAGCATAAAGTGTGTGTTTCCTGCTAACCTTAGTGACTGTATGGATTTAAAACTGTATATTTAGTTACTAGATGGAATTTCTTTTAAGCATGGTTGGTCTTCTGTAAACTTGAGTTTGACTGGGTACTGGCTCGAACGTCGCCAAACTATTTATGGTTATAGTTGCTACCTACCGATGATTCGGTCGATCGCTGCGTTTCGATGCACCTTTGTTATGAGCTAATGTAAAGCCCACGATTGTAAATATTCGTAGCTATTTTTACAAAATATTGAGTTTTATGAATATTTCGCATAGGGCCGATGCGTTTTATACATGGGAAATGGGTAAAGACACCCCCAAAACCGAAAAATCTCTCTAAATCTTTAGATTTAGGACGGAAGAGGGGGAAATTGGAATATCTAAAATTAATGTTGTGAGTGCGATCGCAGACTTAGAACGAGATCGTCACAACATTAGAGGGGTCGCTGTCACACAGTTTGCCTCAAAACATCACATTGTGTGCTATGCCAGCGTCACTATTAATTTTCGGAGAACGAGAGATGATATAAGCATCGAATTCAGGGAATGTCTCATGTTTTTAGTTCAACTTCTCCCCGGCGCTATTTCCGAAATGCTTGCTTCTGTTACGGATACGGGTTGTTTGACTTTAGCCGATCGCTACGGCTTGATGGCTGCTGTTTTGGATGACTCTCTCGACGATGAACACCGACATTCGATCAACCGCCTGCTGCGTTCTGTGATCAAGGGAAGAGTCAAGATAGTCAACGAACTGTCGGCGATATATTAACAGCATTTAAAAATTTGATTGATTTATACAGCGCATAAGAGTGCAGAAACCACCCACCGAGTTAGAAGGAACCCACGATGCCTGCAGCAGATGTATTGCAGGAAGTGGCTTGGGTGTTGTAAAAACGTGCGATCGTTCTTGCCGTATGATTTTTTTTGATTATCCAATTCTCGCTTTGGGCGGCACTTACAGAAAAATTGCTGATTCATGAGAGCCTGTTGGGTGGAACGCTGATGGTAAAATTAGTAAAATTGTTGTGCGCGATCGGCATTTGAGGAGTTTGAGGAATGAAGTCATCCCAAGCAACGTAATTATAATTATTAGACATATCCAGCAAAGCCTGTATTGAACAAGCAGGATGCCTGTTCCAGAATAATTATTGGAGAGGTCTATTGAACAGCGCTGGAAATGAAAGACAATTGATGAAAATTATTAATCTAATAATCGGAATATTAACAGAATCTGGCATCGGCATCTACAACATCACGCCCCCTTTTGTCAAAAATCATTGGTAATTGATAAAAAATCAATTCAGTCGATCGGCAGGAAAAAACAATAATATTTTGTAGGGGCGGGTCAAGCCTGGATCTTGACTCGCAGGCAGTTTATTACTGCACTCAACGGCTTAAACCTGGTAGTCGGTTTATTTTCACCTATACAGGACTGACCCAGGCACACTATATACTCTGCATACGTCATATATTTAGTTACTGGCATTGGTTGGGTGTTTTAAGCAATCTATTTAACAGGATGCAATTGCCCGACCAAACTTTAGCAAAATTTTAATATATTCAGCCGCAATATATGATTTACTCAAAATTAATAATAGTCGATCGATCAGACTGGAAAATTTAACAATGATTCCCAGGGAGCATTTTATGAAATCCATTGCTAAAAACAGCATCCACTGGACTTACTCAGTGGCTATTTTCTGTGCCATTTTCGCACTACAGCAACAAAAAGCTACAGCAGCAACGCTATCTAACGGATGGAATTATGCGATCGATTCCTTCAACGACGGCGTGACAGGGCCCCAAATCGGCGGCGGGGAATTTGAATTTTATGGCATCGCCATCAAAGAAACATCAGATACAGCTTTTATCGCCATCAATTCTAATCTAAGTTTAGCAGGATATGCCGACCCACTAGCTCAAAGAGGCAACATCAACTACGGCGATTTATTCTTTAATTTTTCCGGTCAAAACTTTAATACAGCTAACGCAAACGGCAGCTTGTTTGGTATCCGCTTTGCCGAAGGAAATGACTCCAGCGTGGCGACAACAGGCGTTTACAGTAACGTTACAGCGAAAAACGTCAGTCAAACTAACTCTGGTTTTAGTAATTTAAATCAATTCAATACGGTAGTTGCATCTCAAGGCGGAACCCGATCTATGGGCGATTTAGCTGCCACCGAACCCTATTTTCAACAAACAGGAAACTGGACTGTTCTCAACTCAATAGCTACGGGTACAAAAGTAGGAGAAATCTATCTTTTAACGCCAGCAACTTTGAGTGTCCTCGGTCTTAATTTCGCTCAGTTTAATGCAGTAGGTTCTCAAACAATTGGATTCAGTTTCAATAAATCATCAATGCCTTCGGGGAACTATATTGCTAACTTTTTTGCCGAGTGCGCTAATGATGCGATCGCCATTAAAGGCTCTTTTGAAAAAGGCTCTGCTGAACCAGTACCAGAACCTGCTACTATCTTCGGTACTTTAGCCGGATTTAGTATTTTAAGTATTGGTGCAGCGAAACGCAAAATTCAGCACAAGATTAGCTGAAATGGATTTTAGATCGATCCCCGTAGGGACACGGCATTGCCGTGTCCTGCACTTCATAAACTGCAATCTGCTGTATCTACTACTCCTTTAAGCTAGATTGAAATTGGCATCATTAATCAGGCTGGCAGACACCCCATTCAGAGAGACTAAAATTTCACCTGTTGCTGACAAACGGATGAAAGTTGAACTGTTTTCTTGAGTAATTGACAGTTGGGAGAAAGTGAGATTGTTGGCGAGTATTAGCAAATCTTTGCCATCCTCAAAATCCAAGATAGTATCGATGCCAGAATTAGCAGATAGCAAGAATTTATCATTACCATCACCTCCCGTCAAAACATCACTTCCCAAACCGCCAGTCAGCAAATCATCACCCTTACCTCCCAGCAGAATATCATTACCATCGCCACCATTCAAAACGTCAGCACCGCGGCTGCCAAACAAGGCATCATCACCGCTACCTCCCAGCATAATATCATTACCTTTGCCACCGAAAAGAGAGTCTTTTCCGAGAGTACCATCGAGGTAATCATTGCCCCTCATGCCCATCAAAGCATCATTTCCGCTGCCGCCAGTCAGGATATCGTCGCCGTTTGTACCGAGAATGCGATCGGGCGAATTGCTGCCCAAATCAGCGTCGCCGGTGACAACAGGAACCGCAAGCCCAGGCGAAGTTGTGTCTTGAATTTTGCTATCTAAAGCAGCACCAGTATTCTCAGCAACTAACTGGGAAATTGGCTTGCTTCCCGCACCAACTGCTTTAAAGTCTTGAGTAGTTGCGCCCAAAGCTACTTTTTGGACGCGGGCGACTGCTTCGGGAATTGATGTTGTTGTGCTGGAGACAGCGGCATCAATGAGTTGATTTGCTGTTGCCATTACAGTCGCAGCTTGCGAGGCAAGTTGGGTGAAGTTTTGACTGTTAAAACTGGAGTCAACTTGCTTGATTCTACTGACAGATTGCTGAATTATTGGTTCTAAATCTGCTGCATTGCTGAGGTTTAAAACTGTACTGGATTGAATTCGACTCGTAATTGAACTGACAACAGCCTTGACAATATCCTTAGTTAATGCACTAGAAGCACCGTCAATCAAAGCGCTAGTTTGAGTGATGAAGTTTTGGACTTTCACCATTGCGGATAAGACTTGGACGCCGCCCGGTTGGTTGTTGTTGGTTGCCTTGATGGGATCTAAGCTAATCAGGTCAACATTAGCGGGGATGGCCAGGGAATTTTTGACGGAAGATTGTGCTTCTTCTGATGTAACTCCTTTGTCGATTAAGTCAGCTACTAAACTGGTTAAAAGGGTGACAACAGTAGCATCTGGTGGTGCGGTAACTGGTGTTTCTAGCGGTAAACCCGTGGCGGTATCGGTGCCACCTATGGCAACTAAATTGCCTTCTTCTGGGTCAATTTCCCCGTTTTGATTTTTGTCAAAAATGTTGGAGGCGAGATTCAGATCGAATTCACCATTAGGGCTAGTTGTGGCAGACGGTTCATCGGGATCGAGTACGCCGTTTTTGTTGGCATCAAAGAAAATAGTAGCACCAGCAATGTAATTGTCAATCACAAAACCGCCGAAATAGTAACTCTTGAACCGAACGAGTTCGCTAACACTGGCACCAGACGCATCCGTTCCCGTTACCTTCAGCCAATAGTTGAAAGATTTTGGGCGACTCGCATCTAAATTGATAGTACGGGTTTCGGGATTGAAAGTTAACCACGAGGGGAGAGGAATTTGAGGAAAACTTAACCCATCTACCGGCTGGCGATAGGAATTGCCGTTGAGAGCTCTCTCCCAAGTGAATGCAGACGAATTCACAGCATTGTAATCTGCCAGAGAGATCGTATAGTTAATGCGATCGCCCGGATCGGGGTCAGTATCGGTGTTTGCAGCGAAGGTCAACTCATTGGTTTTATAGCCTCCTTGCGACAAGACAGGACGATTTACAACTGGCGGGCGATTATCCGTTGGTGTCGGTGTTGGTGTCGGTGTTCGTATCGGTGTCGGAGTCGGTGGCGTCGGCGGTGTCGGCGTCGGGGGGGCCGGCGGTGTCGGCGTCGGGGGGGCCGGCGGTGTCGGAGTCGGGGGGGCCGGCGGTGTCGGCGTCGGGGGGGCCGGCGGTGTCGGCGTCGGGGGGGCCGGCGGTGTCGGAGTCGGCGGTGTTGGTGGTTCTGGTGTCGGCGTTGGTGTCGGTGTTGGTGGTTCTGGCGTCGGCGTTGGCGTCGGTGTTGGTGGTTCTGGCGTCGGCGTTGGCGTCGGTGCAGTGTAGTTAATAATAGTTGTGGTAGCGGTATCAGCGGTAATTATTGGTGTTACCGCTGCGATGCCTGTGGGATCGGACAGGGTGACGGTAATAGTTTCATCGGGTTCAACCGTGGTGTCGCCCAACACATCCAGAGTGATGGTTTTTGATATTTCACCAGTCACAAAATTAATCGTGCCAGTAGCAGTTTTTGCCCCAGAAGTGCCGCCGATATTGTTATAATCGCTGCTGTTGGTAGCTGTTCCTGCTATTGCATATTTGACGCTACTTGCCCCGTTAGTGACGTTGCTGCGAGTCACAGTGAAACTTAGAGGTTTTTTGCCGCTATTGCCTTCGTCAATGCTGGCAGTATCGGTGGCAATGGCATAAGCAACAGAAACTTGATCTGAAATAGTTAGTGTGGTTGTTTTTGTGGGGCCGGCAATCGCACCTGTAATTGTCCCCAAGTTGAAAATTGCGGTTTCGGGGTTTTCAGAGATACTGTCAGACTTGATAGTAACTTCAATATTCTTGGTGAGTGCCGCACCTGTTGAACCTGCGGGGAAGGTAATCGAAGTAGGGGAAAAGGTGTAGTCTGAATTTTGGGTGGCTGTGCTAGTGGGGTCGAGGAGAATTGGGACAACTACATCGTTTAAGGGAATGCCACCGGTGATCTTGACGGGAATATTAACTACTGTGTCTGTTGTTCCTTCCACGCTGCTGTAAGTGGCGGCACCGAAATTAACTGTATTCGATGTATTCAGCAGAACCGAGACATCATTAGAAATGAGGTTCGTCGTAGCTAAATCCAACTTGGTGTCAGCATTAAAATCTGCCGCAGCTATACGATTTCCCCCCAAAGTCTCCAGGTTAGTAAAGTTGCTGAGATTAGCAAAATTACCCGTACCATCTCCTAACAAGACTGAAACCTTGTTCCCGCCGGTAGGCATGGCTAAATCGAGTTTGCCGTCGCCGTTCAAGTCGCCTGCAACCAGAGAAAAGACACGACTTGCGACAGCAAAGTTGGTAGCATTACCAAAATTACCCGTACCATCTCCCAAGAAGACTGAGACATTCTCAGAAATGTCGTTACTTGCGGCGAGATCGAGTTTGCCATCGCCATTAAAGTCCCCTGTGACGACAAAGTGATTCTGTCTCCCAACAAGATTACCCGCGCTAAGGTTAACGGGGGAGTTAAAGCTGCCATTACCATCTCCTAAGAAAACGGAGATGTTGTCAGTTACTTCATTGTTCGACGTGACTAAATCGAGTTTGCCGTCGCCGTTAAAGTCGGCTGTGGCAACAGTAAACTTTGGTTTGTTTGTATTAAGTGGAACGGGAGGGCCAAAGCTACCAGTACCGTCTCCGAAAAGTATTGAAATTCTTGAATCGTTGTTGCCAAACCTCGGGGCTGTGGCTAAATCTAACTTGCCATCTCCGTTGAAGTCGCCGGCTGCGATCGAGCTATGATGCATATTTAAAGCGAAGTTGGTAGGATTACCAAAACTGCCAGTACCTGTGCCCAGCCGGATGGAAACGTAACCGGGGTCAGCACCACCAGGATTACTCGCTACAGCTAAATCGAGTTTGCCGTCTCCATTAAAGTCGCGCACTGCAACGCCAAAGGGATTCTCGTTACCTGGGTCAAATAAGGTGGTAGCAGTACCAAAGCTGCCCGTAGTACCCGTCCCCAACAATATGGAAATATTCTTGGAGCCCTGGTTGACCACGGCTAAGTCTAGGAAACCGTCGCCGTTCAAGTCGCCCGTACCCATGTCAACAGGATTGTCGCCGACATTATAGTTCCTAGCTTCACTTAAGGTGGAGAGGACGTGGCTGTATGCTGCTAGAACTTCAGGCCGGAATGCTAAAGAGGCTGCTATTTTCCCGGTTGTGACTTCTAGTTCCCAGTCGCCGCCTTTTGCTGCACTTCCGGTGAGGTTTTTGGAGGCGGCAACATTGGTATTTGTGAGTTGGGCGATGCGCTGGATGAAGGTGAAGGATGTCAATGCGACATTGCAACCGTAAATCAGAATGTCCGCACCCAGATTTAAAGCGTTTCCCCACTGCTGAAATTGCTTGGAATAAGTTTCCAGATTTTCAGAACACAATTTAGTTTTGCCCAGTTGCAAGCTGCCCGGAGCCCCGTGAGAAATGATGTGAATGCTGTCAATATTGGTACGAAGAGCTAAAATTTCAGTAATTTGGTCGATCGCATCCCGATTCTCATCCAAAATTACTACTTCCGTATCCGGTGTTACCCCGGCAATCAAACTTTGATAATCTTCAACTTGAGAATCGATAAAGGCGATCGCACTTCCTGAAACTTGAAAATTAAAATTTGGCATCACACCACCTATTGCTGGTTTAAAAAACAGTGAAAATTTGTATGCAATCATAACCGTTGATTGCATACAAATCTGTAAATTTTTGATAAAGATGTATTGATAAATAGTCCCTCGATCGACCTTGGGAGTGCCAAGAGTGCCTCCCCTCCGCCCACGAGGGCAACTGCGGGGGGATTGCCCCTACAAAAAATGGGGGGATATGCAAATCGGGTCGATCGCACTTTCTACCGTATTTTTATTAAATCAGGTGGCTATTTGAGAACTTGAGTGAGTTCTCATCCACTTTTGATTAGACCTCTCCCATAATTAGGTTTTTGTGCAGATGGGACAAGGCGTAACGCAATGAAAATAGTTAAAATTATTAAGTAATCTTGCGGGCGATCGAGACTGCGATACAAACGATATATCTAATAGAGGTAGGGACACGGCAATGCCGTGTCCCTACGGGGATATTGATAGTACCTATAAACCTGCAATCTGCTGTAAATTGACACAAATGCACTGCCAACCCTAGCCGGATCGACTGTCGCAATCTCGATCGCACCTAAAAAGCTTATGGATAGATAAAATGCGCCCAAACATTTCCATCTGGCCCAGCAACTTGATTGACATAACTGTAGGGATACATCAACTTTCTCCCCTCAGTATCGCTGTAACCAGTGAGTGCATCTCCCCAAGGATCTTGCACGATATAACCCTGAGAATTGTAGCCAATTACAGTAAGAATGTGACCGGCCGCAGTAAAATCTCCGGCTAAAACTACTGGCCGCCGATTCAGCAATTCCGATCGCACCTGGGCCCACGTGCGAGTCGTGCTAAAACTCGTCTTAAACCCGTAGGCCTGAATCAGCGCCGAAAGCACACTGTGATCCGTTTGAGAACCCTGGCCGGCATAGTCGAAACACCACTGCAACAACTCATCCTCCAACTGTCCGCCCCACTGAGAACGAAGGCCATAATAATAAAGCACCATGGCGATCGAAGTTACGTTGCAAGTAGACCAATCAAAACGCGGATTGTCCCGCTGCGAAAAATACGGCACGTTCAATTCCACATTGTTCGGAACCGGATCGAAAATTTTATCTCCCCGCTTGAACTGAACAAAACTAGGAAAAACATAACCTGTATTGCCAAAATTCGGCAGTTCTTCAGTCAGGGAAACTTTCAGGTGAGATCCTTCCGCACCGTAGCTGTTCACGCCGTAAACTCGACCTAAAGGCAGCGGAGTTTTCTCGGTACTGCTCAGGCTAGAAGAATCTACCGGCCGTTTTTTAAAGACAGTTGCTTGCAGGATTGTCATCGTCAAAGCATCGGGGTCAAAGGGAACTTCTTTGCCGTCTTTTTTAATTTTAACGTCCTGCCAATAAATAAATCCGATATTGCCAAAACCGGGAATAGATTCGGCAAGAGTTACTCGGAAATGCCCCAAAATGCAGGCATAACCAGTAATGGCATAGGTAGTGCCTAAAAGTAGGTCAGCCATTTGATCGGCAGGCAGTTTCGATGAATCTTCGGGTTTAGCTTTAATCTGAGTTGTTTGAGTTACCAACAGTTGAGCGCTGACGTTGCTATTGGGTACGTCAGCCAGGTTAAATCTTAGGATTTGAGTACCTTTTGCCAACTGAACGTCGGGTTCATAAAAATAGCCAAAAGTGCCGACAGGCCAAATTGCTGAATCCAGAACCACCTTGAGATGCCCGTCAATAAATCCGTATTTGCTAACGGCCAAAGTCTGGCCTGCTTTGACAAAAACTTTTTGCTGATTGTTGAGCCGGGAAGAATCAAGGGGAGCTACTTTAAACAAAGTGTCAGAAACTATTTTTAAGGTCAAACCTTTTCCGACAGTTAGCGGATCGGAAGTTACGGTAATGTAAATTATTTGGCTGCCAGTAACGTTACCTTTGCTGTCAGTTGCCCGCAACCTGAGCCACCGAGCTCCCGCTACGCTAAATCCTTTAGACAAATTAACTTCCCAAGTGCTGGCAGTTTGGTTTAGCGTGACGCTTAGGGGCAATGTATCCTCAGCTATCACCTCAATTTTTGCTGCTTGTTGCCGATCATAAGTACCCCGAAGGACGATCGGCTGATTTACTAAAACTTCTGACGGCCCTTGATAAGTTAAATTCACAGCGGGATTAAAAGATTTGCCACCGCGACTGAATTGCACAAAATCGGGATAAATGAAACCTGTATTGCCAAATTGCGGCAAATTCTCGGTCAGCGAGACTTTAATGTGGCTTTGTTCGATCAAGAATCCGGCAATTCCGTAAATCATTCCCGCCGGCAAGGTAATTTTTTCTTGGGGTGGCAGGCTAGCAGCATTTATCGGCCGCTTTTTAAACACAGTCGTTTTGATGATTGTCATCGTAACTGCATTTCTATCATACTCAATTCCCCTCCCGTCTCGCAAAATTTGGACGTGCAGCCAGTACAGAAATCCCGAAGTTCCTAAGTTAGGAACTGCCCGATCAAAAGCGACTCGAAAATGGTTTTCCACGCAAGCGTAGCCGAGAAGATTGAAAGTTTCTCCTGGGTTAAATAGTAATTTCTGAGTTGGGCCTAAAGTTCCAGAATCTGCGGGGGTGAACTTTAACCAGGTCTTTTTGATCACCCACAGTAACTGCATTCCCGGCGGCGGGGTCGGCAACTCGGCGCGATCGAATATGAGAATTTTTGCGCCTTTGGTTATGAGTACGTGTTTTTCGTAGAAAAAGCCGGACTTTCCCACCGGATAAATTGGATTATTTAGTTGAACATTCAGATGTCCGTCTTCTAACTCGTAGTCGCTAACTTGATAAATTTTTCCTGCTGGTATGTCCGCTTTTTGCAGCTCGTTGAGATTGCTGGCGGGCAGTGTTCCGGCTTTGAATTTGGTATCTGTGAGAGTAATTAACGTGAAAAGTTGAGCAGGTGACCCAGAAGCAGGATTAACTTTGATGTTAATTGTTTGTTGGCCGATAACTTTGCCGGTCTTATCAGTTGCCCTCACCTGCACTGTGCGAGTTTCTGTGGTATCGAATCCTTTTTCTAAACTGATGTTCCAAATGCCTCTAGAGAGATTTATCCCGACATTCAGGGCATTTGAGCCTTCTAATGCTGAAATCGCTGCCACTAGATTTTTGTCAAAAGTGCCAACTAAGACAGCGGCTCTATTGACCTCAATTTCTCGCGGGCCTAAGTAACTTAAAATAATGTTGCTGTTTGTCATTATCTATCCCCCTACCTACTTAATTATTCAGCTAAAGCAAGGATAACTTCTGATTTTATTAAACACAATGACCTGAACCAGGACAAAATCGCCCCTAGATTTAGCCTACGGGCGGTTAATGCCTTTTCCAGCATAAGTTTTTAATTATTGGCGGGAGTTGCCCCACAAATCTCACTTTAGGCGTAGAATAAGCACCTTAACCGAATATATGCCTGTTTAAGCGGATTTGTGGTGTAAGTTTTGAGGGAAAGAATTTAGTTTGAGTAAGTTGCTTCCCCCTGTACCTTTGACCCCTCATATCAAATCCGTTAGCATCGGAATAGTAAATTCGAGTTGACTGTTGACTGTTGACGGTTGACTGTTGACGCCGTGAACAGTCAACCGTCAACAGTCAACATCATGTATGAGTGTAACCGGAAATGATATCACTGGCTGAGTCAGGATTTACAAAAAAAACCCGGTTCCTAGGAGAAGATTGCCTATAGCAACGAGGCATCTTAGGAAGGAACCGGGTTTTTAGCCGTTTGGTGCGTGCAGGAGTGTTAGTGCGATCGGCTAAACTTCGACTAAACTATGGTGACGAGAATATCTTGAGCATGAGTGTCAACTTTCATGGTGTCGCCCTCATAAACTTGAATGATTTTGCCGGTGCCGTCGATGACGAAAGTAACGCGCTTGGCATAATCGCCTTTCTCGACATCGTAAGCTTTGGTAATCGTGCCATCAACATCTGCTAATAGCTGGAAAGGCAAACCGTATTTCTCTGTGAACTTTTGGTGCGATTCCTCGTTGTCGCGGCTGACACCGAGAACTACTATATCTTTGCCTTTGTATTCTTCATGGGCTGCTTTGAAGCTTTGGGCTTGTCTTGTGCAGCCGGGGGTGTCATCTTTCGGGTAGAAATACAGGATTACGGTTTTACCGGCAAATTCGGAGAGGGATACTGTTTTGCCGTTCGTGTCTTTGGCGGTAAATTGAGGCGCCGCGCACCCAACTGGTAATGTCATAGTTTGGTTTCCCTTGTTTGGTTTTTATTGCACTTCCTCAAGTTATTTTACTTGGTTCTGTGCCTTTTCAAGAGACCATTGCTAAAAATCGCGATCGCCCCTTACTTAATGACGTTAAGCTTGACTGCATTTAATTTGCACCTAGGACGCGACCTAAAATGGTTCACCTCAGCCATAGTTTCAATAGACATTTCTAAAAAAAGCAAATTAAGGGCAGGCCGGATGCCTACCCACAAGAATTATTCGATATGTCTAATTGAATATTCGCGGGTTCTAGACACCAACCGATTAAGCAGCAGCGGGTATCATAGACGGATCGATCGCAATTCCTAAACCTTCTGCGACTTGGCGGCCGTAATTCGGATCGGCGCGGAAAAAATGGCACAGTTGGCGCATCTGAATCTCCGGTTTTGCTGCACTCAAACTTTCCACAATGTTAGCTATAAGCCGCTGCTGTGCGTCGGGTTTCATCAAGCGATAAAGGTCTCCTGCTTGGGTGTAATCGTCATTGCCCTTACGGTGATCGTAGCGATCGACTTTGACATTTCCTAAGTCCCAAGCTGGGTCAGCATAAACACAGTTTTGCTTCGGCGCATCCTCGTGGCTGTTGGGTTCGTAGTTCGGCCCGCTACCACCGTTGTTACCCGGTGCCATTGCGCCATCCCGTTGATAGTGCATCACCGGACACTTTGGTTGATTGACAGGCAATTGCTGATAGTTTGCACCGAGACGGTAGCGTTGAGCATCTGGATAAGACATGATGCGAGATTGCAGCACTTTATCTGGAGAGAAACTAATACCTGGAACGACATTAGAAGGAGAAAATGCCGCCTGTTCTACCTCAGCAAAAAAGTTTTGTGGATTGCGATTGAGTTCAAGAATTCCCACGTCAATTAACGGAAACTCTGAGTGCTTCCACACTTTTGTCAAGTCAAAAGGGCTTTCGCCATACTCTGCGGCTTGGGCTTCTGTCATTACTTGAATGCAAAACCGCCACTTGGGATAATTACCTTGCTCGATCGCCTCAAACAAATCGCGAGTCGCATGATCGGGGTCTTCGCCTTTGATCCGCGTCGCTTCTTCGGCGGTGAAATTCTCAATACCTTGCATGGTTTTGAAGTGGAATTTGCACCAAACCCGTTCTCCTCGAGCATCGATCAGGCTGAAGGTATGGCTGCCAAAACCGTCCATGTGGCGGTGGTTTTTCGGCGTACCGCGATCGGAAAACAGAATAGTTATCTGATGCAAAGCTTCTGGACTCAGGGACCAGAAATCCCACTTGGCGTCAGGATCTTTGAGATGCGTTTGGGGATGGCGCTTTTGGGTGTGGATCAAATCAGGGAATTTGAGGGGATCGCGAATGAAGAAAACAGGCGTGTTGTTGCCTACTAAATCCCAGTTTCCTTCTTCGGTGTAGAACTTGATCGAAAAACCTCTGGGGTCACGTTCGGCATCTGCTGAACCTTGTTCGCCGCCTACGGTAGAGAAACGGAGGAGAACCTGAGTTTCTTTGCCAACTTCTGAGAATAGCTGAGCTTTGGTGTAGCGAGTAATGTCATGGGTGACGGTAAACGTGCCAAATGCAGCGGCTCCTTTTGCATGGACAACGCGTTCAGGAATGCGTTCCCGGTTGAAGTGAGCCAGTTTTTCCATCAGGTAAAAATCCTGCATGAGGATAGGCCCGCGTTCACCTGCTGTCAAGGAATTCTGGTTATCTGCAACCGGAATTCCGCTAGCGGTTGTCAATGTTTTGTCTTCTGTCATAGTAGGTAAATTGATTGCTGCATCCTAACTATTGTATAGCTTGCTGGGAAGGAGGTCTATCTGCGGAGGTAATTCTCTGATGGTCAATTTTTTGTTAAATTATTAGTGTGTTTGCAAAATTTGCTGATTCAATTAATACTAATTTACCAATATAATATAATTATTTCCTACACGAAAATTACCACAAAAAGTGCTGATTAGTGGGTTTATTTGTGTTTCAAAAATGGCTTGGTGGGACCAGGCAATACTCCAGAAAAATATATTGACAAACTCAAAGAAGCTATTGAGTCATTTTCCGAAGTCTATGAATTAGAGTCTGATGTTTGTCTCAGGATTCTTTCTATTAATGAATTACACGAAGTTCTGAATTTAGAAGATGCCGAAGCCTCAGACACTTATGAATCCAGGAAAGTTTATGCCTAAAAACCTTCCATTTTTAAAACCTAAAGCATTACAGCAATTGCCTAATCAATACCCCAATCTTTCAGTTGTTGTGTAACTGATTGGATCGGCAAAGCAGCAGCAGTACCAGTACCAGATATAACCAGCTCTTGATTCTGTGTTCGACTGATGGTGTAACTACCTTTCCACACAACGCCAACAACGCGATTTTGCTGGTCTAATACGGGACTACCAGAATTACCGCGAGCTATAATTGCAGACATTTCTAACTCTCGGTCAGTCTTGGTGATGACTTCTCCTGTTGCAACTGTCAAATCCTCGGTCGTGTAGGGATATCCAATAATGCGGATAGGTGCGTTGAGGGCAACAGAGGCCGAGGATCGGGGCAAAGGCTGAATATCTTTCGGAATGTCGGTGACTTCTAGTAAAGCTAAATCTAGGTTGTCAGAGGCAGCAGTAATTTTAACACTCTTAGCGGGTTTCCGCTTGCGGAATTCGCTTGAGAGCGGTTTACTGTAAAATTCAACTTCAATTTTTTTATCGCCCTGGGGTGTATTTTTGCCAGCCGTTGCCACATGGCGATTGGTAACAACCCAACCTTTGTTTCCTTGCCGTTTTACCACCCAGCCAGTACCATAATTTAACTCGGAAGAACTTTTAACAATAACTCGGACAACCGACCGCTTTAATGAAACAAAAGGTTCATCTTTTAAACTGGGCAATCGCTCTGGACTAGCCAACAATTGCGGATTTTTTCGCAGAGCTAAGAGCCGTTCCGTCTCTTTGAGAAATAATTTAACAGTCAGAGAGTTGGGGTCTAACGCAATTGCCCTCTTACAGGCTTCAATTACTCGATCGAACTTCCCTTGGTGCTGTAAAGTAAAAATTAAATTGATGTGAGCTTGGGTATTTTTAGGGTTGAGTTGAATCGCTTTTTGATAGGTGGCGATCGCTTCATCTTGTTTCCCCTGCTCGTTCAGGAACACGCCCAGGCTGTTGTAGGCACTGTCATTTTTAGGGTGGAATTGAATCGCTTTTTGAGAGGTCGCTATCGCCTCTTCCAGTTTCCCCTGTTTCTGAAAAATCGCACCTAAATAGTAGTAATCTTCAGCATCATTGGGATCTATTTGGATGGCTTGGCGGTAAGCTGCGATCGCCTCATCTAATCTCCCCTGTTGCTTTAGGGCCCAACCTAAACGGCTGTAAGCTTCGGCATCATTGGGATTTATTTGGATGGCTTGGCGGTAAGCTGCGATCGCTTCATCTGGTTTGCCTTGGAAAAAAAACAGCAGATGGCCCAGACTTTTATAAGCTTTGGTATCGTTTGGATCTATTTGGACGGCTTGGCGGTAAGCTGCTATTGCTTCATTAAATTTCCACTTGTCAGAAAGCGCATTGCCGAGTAAGTTGTAAGCCCAAGCAAACTGAGGGTCAACTTTAATGGCTTGGCGGTAAGCTGCGATCTCTTCATCTTCTGCATTTTGACTACGCTGCACAATCGCTTGAACAATATAAGCAAAGGAGGTGAGGCGATTGGTAAACCACGGCAGTGTCGCTGCCACGTATAACAATAAGAAAACTGAGGTTAACTTGGGCAAGAATTTTTTAGGAACTTTTGGTAAAGGCATAATCTTTCTTTATTTCTAAGTTCGATAAGCCTAGTCTACTTCCTCTGAACTTGGTATGCTTTTCACAACTCCAGTTTGACTATAAATCTGTAACAATTAAAAATATAGTAGCTGTTCAGAAATTCTCTCAATGACTTTTATCCCATCCGAAGCGTTTAAATCTATTAGTTATCCCGATCGCACTGTCAAAAGAGCCGATCGCGCCGTTCGCTGTTCCCCTTTTCAATTACACTTCTTCCAGACCATCCGCGATAACAGCGTTTTCCTAACTGCGATCGCCTCAAATTCCGGTGTCGAAAGCGGCTACACCCGATCGCCCGTATCCGAACTCGTAGCCGAAAACTCCCTACTGTGGCTGATCCAAGTCGGCGTGTTGCGGCGGGAAGTAGATGGACAAGGGATTACCGACAGTTTTCGCCTCACGCCCCTAGGCCGCCAACTCGTGGAAAAATGGGAACAGGAAGGACAGGGAGTGCCAGCCGCGTCATTGTGCGATCGCATGGGAAATGCCGTTAGCCGCGGGTTGGGACTATTTCTATGACCTTTTCTCGCTTGACGGCGAGTTCAACCGCGATCGCACCATAGCAGTTTTTGAAGAACCGGGCGATCGCATCCCCGTTCCAACCTTTGCCGAATCCTTTAATCTCACCGTCGGTGAAATGTTCAGTTGGCTGACTGAGTAGTGCCACCTAGGTTTATGAATGATTAACCGCAGAGGGCGCAGAGGGGGGGGAGGAGGGAGAAGAGAGATCGCCCTACGGATTTGGTTCGATCAAATGTGCGGTCGATCGCTTATACTAAAATATCTGGTTGTCAGCTCTTCAATGACGAGAGATGACTAAAGTTGTCACTACAAACTTAATTATGATTATTTAACCGGACTTGATATCATCTTTCAAATAACCGCTAACTACTAACAACTAACTACATAAAACGTTTCTCAAAAATGGAAGCTAAATCTTACAAAGACACCGTAAATCTGCCCAAAACCAAGTTTGATATGCGCGCCAACGCCGTCAAACGGGAACCAGAATTGCAACAATTTTGGGCCGATCAAGAAATCTACGATCGCCTTTCGGAAAATAACCCAGGCGACTTGTTCATCCTCCACGACGGGCCCCCCTACGCCAACGGACAACTTCACATCGGCCACGCCCTCAACAAAATCCTCAAAGATTTTATCAACCGCTACCAAATGCTGCGCGGCAAAAAAGTCCGCTACGTGCCCGGTTGGGATTGTCACGGATTGCCGATCGAACTTAAAGTATTGCAGAACATGAAATCGGAGGAGCGACTCAATCTTACGCCGATCGAACTCCGCCGCAAAGCCTCCGCCTTCGCGCAGCAAACAATGGAACAGCAGCGCGAATCCTTCCAGCGCTACGGCGTTTGGGGCGACTGGGAACACCCCTATTTAACCCTGAAACCCGAATACGAAGCCGCTCAAATCGGCGTTTTCGGTCAAATGGTGCTCAAAGGCTACATCTACCGCGGCTTCAAACCTGTTCACTGGAGTCCGAGCTCGAAAACAGCCCTCGCCGAAGCGGAATTGGAATATCCCGAAGGCCACACGTCGCGCAGCATCTACGTCGGCTTTCATGTGAGAAAATTGTCAAAATCTTTGCAAACGAAGCTCAAACGCTATATGCCGAGCCTCTGGGCGGCGATTTGGACGACTACCCCCTGGACGATTCCGGCAAACTTGGCGATCGCAGTTAATCCCGAATTGACTTATGCGGTGGTGGAACCGCCGGCAAATTCCCACATCGCACAACAATTTATGTTAGTAGCTGTCGATGCGGTCGATCGGCTGTCGGCAACTTTTAACACTCAATTAAAAATACTTGCCACCTTCAAAGGCAAAGAATTAGAAGGCTGCATCTACAAACACCCGCTGTTCGATCGCGAAAGTCCGATCGTTGCCGGCGGCGACTACATTACCGCTGATTCCGGGACGGGATTAGTGCACACCGCACCGGGACACGGACAAGAAGACTTTATAGTAGGAAAACGCTGCGGTTTACCAGTTTTAACACCCGTAGATGAGAACGGAAATTTCACCGCAGAAGCCGGACAGTTTGTAGGTTTAAATGTCCTCGGAAACGGCAATGCCGCAGTGATTGATGCCCTTGCAGAAGTAAATTGTTTGATTAAAGAGGAAAGTTACGCTCACTCTTATCCTTACGATTGGCGCACGAAAAAGCCGACTATTTTTCGGGCGACAGAACAGTGGTTTGCCTCCGTTGAAGGGTTCCGAGATGAAGCATTAAAAGCGATCGCCGAGGTGAATTGGATTCCCGCCCAAGGGGAAAATCGGATTACTGCAATGGTGGGCGATCGATCGGATTGGTGTATTTCTCGCCAGCGGACTTGGGGCGTTCCGATTCCCGTATTCTACGACGAAGAAACCAACGAACCGCTGTTAAATGAAGAAACGATCGCCCATGTGCAAGCCATCTTTGCCGAACGCGGTTCCGATGCTTGGTGGGAATTGTCGATCGCCGAATTACTGCCGGAATCTTACCGCAATAACGGCCGCACTTACCGCAAGGGTACAGACACGATGGATGTATGGTTTGACTCCGGTTCTTCTTGGGCCGCAGTTGCCAAAGGTCGATCGGAATTAAACTATCCTGCTGATATCTATTTGGAAGGTTCAGACCAACATCGCGGCTGGTTTCAATCCAGCTTGCTAACCAGTGTAGCAACTAACGGCGTTGCTCCTTACAAAACAGTTTTGACTCACGGTTTTGTGCTAGATGAAAAAGGCCGCAAGATGAGCAAATCTGAAGGCAATGTCGTCGATCCGGCAGCCGTAATTAAGGAATATGGAGCCGATGTTTTGCGCTTGTGGGTGTCTTCGGTAGACTACTCAGCAGACGTGCCTTTGGGCAAAAACATTCTAAAACAGCAGTCGGATGTTTACCGCAAAATTCGCAATACAGCTAAGTTTTTACTGGGTAATTTGCACGACTTTGACCCAGCAAAAGATGCCGTTGCTTACGAGGAATTGCCGGAACTCGATCGCTATATGCTGCACAGAATGGGCGAGGTTTTTGCGGAAGTTCAAGATGCTTTTGAAAGCTTCCAATTTTCCCGATTTTTCCAAACTGTGCAGAATTTCTGCACGGTGGATTTATCGAATTTTTACTTGGATATTGCCAAAGACAGACTGTACATCAGCGCGACAGATACCCTTCGCCGCCGCAGTTGTCAGACGGTGATTGCAATTGCTGTGGAGAATTTAGCAAGGGCGATCGCACCTGTGTTGTGTCACATGGCTGAGGATATTTGGCAGTACCTTCCCTATCCGACTCCGTACAAGTCAGTATTTGAAGCCGGCTGGGTGCAAATTGATGCTTCATGGCATAATCCAGAATTGGCTACTCGCTGGCAGTATTTGCGACAAGTGCGCGGCGAAGTTAATAAGGTTTTGGAAAAAGCCCGGATTGAAAAGGCGATCGGTTCTTCTTTGGAAGCTAAGGTTTTGCTGTACGTTCCCGATGTTGAGAAAAGACAGCAATTGCAAGCTTTGAATCCCAGCAGCGAAGAATTGGTCGATTATGTGCGATCGCAAAATTCAGTCATCGAGTTAGCAGCAGAGGAGAAGGCAAAAGCAGCACAAGATCGACAGGAAGAACAAGCAGCAAAAGTTGCCAAAGTCTTGACAGAAAACACAGTTTATGTTGAGGAGGAAACGAGAGAAAAGGGCGATCGACCTTCTCAGATAGTAGAGTATTCTGTCCCTGAACTGTCGGCTTCAGATTCGCAGCCAATCTTAGATCAAGCCGCCGAGTTTTTAGCTAATTTGCCTGAATACGCGGGCAACTTTTTTACAGAATACCAACAAGTTTTGGTAACACTTGGGCTGTTAGCCTCTGTGTTAGTAACGGGCAGAGTAACGCTGGCGATTTTGGATACGATGAATCAGATTCCGATGTTGGGAGGCCTCTTTGAAGTCATCGGCATCTTATTTACAATCTGGTTTGCTTTCCGTCACTTGCTGTTTGCCGCCAACCGTCAAAAAATTGCAGAACAAATTGATTTCCTGACAGCAGATGTGGTGGGCAGGAGTACAGCGCTTGTGCTTGCAGAAACAAAGGCGATCGTCCTCGCACCGGCATTAGATACAGCGCTTGTGCTTGTAGAAACAGAGGCGATCGCACTCGCAGCCCCAGCCGAACAAGTGTTTGCAGAAACACCCCAAATCCAGAAAGCAGAATTAGTTGCGATCGATCCCAAACCAGAAATTCCTGCGGAAATAGTTGCAGGGAACGATTCTACAATGACCGGCAAGGGTGTAGACGAACTGCGGTATTTGTTCATTACTTCGGAAGTGGAACTGGTAGAATCGAATGCAATCCTGCAAGAATTGCCGTACAGTTATCAGTCTCCTGAGTTGGCGATTGGTGTAGTGAAAGCAGACGGGGAAAAGTGCGATCGTTGCTGGAATTACTCGACTCACGTCAGCGAGTCGATCGAACATCCGCTAATTTGCGAACGCTGCGTATCAGCAGTAGACGGCAAATTCTAACGTAGGCTGCGCTTCGGGAAAAATTCTTGAGTTTGTGGTAGCCACATTCAGCCCGAAGCGCACCTTACAATAACTTCATTTGCTTATTTCTGATTAAAAAAACGGCAGACGATTTCGCCAGGGTTGTTTTGTCCAAACGCCAAAACTGTTCCATCTTTCTTAACTGTAGTGCGATCGCGGCAATTGTAGACTTCCAGAGGCTGTTTCACTCCATCCACACTCAGAATTACCCTGTATTCCCAATAGTTTTTCGCACTGCGTTTGATATCGACAATGCAAATCTCGCGGCCTCGATCGTTGTGGCATACAGATGCCTCAGCAGGAAGCGCCCAGAAAAAAGATATCAATAGCAACAAGTAGCAAACACATTTCCTCATCAGCCAAACTACTAAGTTTTATCTTACGTTTTTTGATAATCAAGTGACAGTATTTTGCAAGCGACTTAGCAATTGGGTGCGCCCTCAAGTGGCGACATCGTAAGATAGCTGAACCATACCCGAACTATATGTCTGACATCCAGTTAACTGCAAAGCTGTAGTATTTATGGGATTAACAAATAAAGGAATTCCCTCGCCCAAAATAAGCGGATGAACCGAGAGAATCACTTCGTTGACAAAGTTTTGATTCAGGAAATCGCGAATCAGCAGAGCACCTCCCACCAACCAAATATTTTTGCCGTCAAGCAAGCGTAAATCATTTACAAAATTCTCTAAATCTGTTACCACTTCGACATCAGAAGTGGCTTGAAAATCTAGATTTTTCGTAAAAACATAACTCTTTTTTTCCTGGTACGGATACTCGCCAAAAGTTAGAACTTGTTCGTAAGTCTTTCGACCCATGAGAACCGTATCGATGCTATCTAAGAATTTATTATAACCGTAATTTTGGTCTGTAAACAGCCAGTCAATATCGCCATTCGATCGCGCGATATAACCGTCCAAACTAGATGCAATGAATAGTACAATTTTACGCATGGCAACACCGAGGTTTTTGGACTGATTGGGGTGATCATCGCCCGAATCATTTTAATTTTAAATGATTTAGCGTCCTGAGGGTAGCTTGAGTTCGATACCCAGCTTTTGACCGACATCGATCGCCTTATCAGCAAAATCAGTGACGCCAGCGATGCCAACTCCGATCGCAGTACCCGCCGCTACAAGAGCTGTTAAGCTTTTCTTTAATCGAGTTTTATTCCATTGGTTTTCCGGTTTCTTGATTTCGGTTTCGACATCTTCGATATCAATAATTATCCCCTCGCGGATGTCTTCGGGAAACTGATCGGCGGTTTCACGCATCGAGGAAATCAGTTTTAAAAGTTCGGCGGTATTGGTGTTATTGTTTTGCAGGGATTGATTGCCAGCAACTTCGGCACTATTCGACGAACCGCCGATATTGCCGGAAAAGTTAGCACCTTGAAAAGCACCTTGAAAGTTGTTGGTGTCAGAAGAATTTTGAGTCATTTTTGCTTCGGCTTTATTAATAATTGGTCTACTAACAGCTAGTTTAGCGATATCTACAATGTCGTCATATTCTCTTCCGTATTTTTCCATTTCTCGATCGCCCATTTGGTTTCTGCGCCGAAGTTTGATCGACTCATACCCATCCAACAACGGCCGCAAATCCAGTTTAAGTTTAAGTTTCCCAACGCGCACCGTATTTTCGCCCATCTCCTCCAATCCTAGCAATTCCTCGTAATCCAGCGGATCGGCATCGGGATAACCCGGAACCGGCACCCATTGACTGATTTCCAGATTGGCAAAAGAATTGTGGATTTTGGTAAACGTATCGCGAATCATGCTGAGGAAAGAACGCCGCGTCGATTCCCGCCCGCTAACAGCAATAAAGATTTTCTTATCTTCCGGGTCAGATTTAATTCGGGCGATGTTGTACACCTCAGCGCCTTCGGTGTACTCCAGCATAACCCCCGTGCGCCAGTGGGTGCAGTTGTGGATTTTCTCGTGCATGAGGACGATGAAGCGCGAGAGGATGCTGTCGGGGAGGATGCGGTAGTGATATTGAAATTCCAGGGTTTCGCCTTGGAGTTTGGTGTTTTGCGGTTCCTCTTTGGGCAAGATGCCGGGGATGAGGAAAGTCGGCGGGTAATTGCTGACGGGGAAGCAGAGTTCAAATTCGCCCATCAACCCGGTGAGGCAGTGGTAGCGGTGGCTGGGATATTTATTTGAGTCGAGGATGCGGCTGAGGTCGGCGTAGGTGAGAATGCCTTTGGTTTTGACTTTGAGTTCCTCGTCGCTGAGGAGGGCATAGATGCCTTCAGTCACCCAGTGGGGATTGAGGATGTTGGTGGATTGCAGGATGGGGTGTTCGCGGAAGTTGAGGACAATGCCCAGGTTGTGCAGCAGTCCGATGAGTTGGGTTTGATCGGTTTCTTCAAGGATGTTTTCTTTGGCGCAGATGGTGGCGTATTCGCTGATGCTGATGATGTCTTTGTCGAGGTTTTCCAGGCGCTGCTTGACTTGGAACCAGCTTAGCGGCAAAAGATCGTAGACTTCTTTGAGTTCGGAGATTTCGGTGTGGATGGCGCTGCGGAGTTCGTCGATGCCGGTTCCGCTTTGGCAGGAGGTTTCGAGAATCGCTTTGATGTTGGGATATTTGTCGCGCAAGGCTTTGCGGTTGAGATCCAGGGGTTGTTCGTCGCACTTGTTGCCGACGAGGATGACGGGGGATGCGTCGCCGAAGCTTTCGATCAGTTTCAGCCAGTATTCGAGGCGGTTTTCGTCTTCGCTGGTGCGGCAGTTGCACACCAGCAGGTAAAGGCTGCGTTTGGTAAGGAAAAATTGGTGGGTGGCGTGGTAGATTTCTTGTCCGCCGAAGTCCCAGACGTTGAGTTTGACGGGTTTGGTGTTGACTGTAATTTTCCAGTCTGTGATGTTGAGTCCGTCGGTTTGGGGCTCGTTGGGGTTGTATTTGTTGTGGATGAGGCGGTTGATCAGGCAGGTTTTGCCGACGCTGCCTTGCCCGACGAGAAGGACTTTGGCTTCGTTGAGGGGGAGAACTTCGCCGCTGCGGAGTTTGCGGAGGTAGTTAAAGATGTCAGCGGGAGTGCCGGGGGCTTCGTTCAGGTTGGCGGGCCCTAGAACTTCTGGAGAAATGGGCAGGGGATTGCAGCGAAGGTCGAGTTTTTCAAGTTTTGGCAGTGTTTCTAAGCCTTCAGGAATCTTTTCAATCTGATTGTTACTGAGGGAAAGCCGTGTCAGATTCGACAGTTGGGCGATCGCTTCTGGGATTTGGGTAATTTGATTGTTACTGAGGTTAAGCCATGTCAGATTGGACAGTTGGGCGATCGCCTCTGAGATAGAGGTAATCTGATTGTCACCGAGGTAAAGCTCTGTCAGATTCGACAGTTTGCCTAGCGCATCTGGGATGGAGGTAATCTGATTGTTATCGAGGAGAAGCGCTGTCAGATTCGACAGTTGCCCGATCGCCTCTGGGATGGAGGTAATCTGATTGTTATCGAGGAAAAGCGCTGTCAGATTCGACAGTTGCCCGATCGCCTCTGGGATGGAGGTAATCTGATTGTTCCAGAGGACAAGTTCTGTCAGATTCGACAGTTGGGCGAGATCCTCTGGGATGGAGGTAATCTGATTCTTCCCGAGGTAAAGCTTTGTCAGATTCGACAGTTGGGCGAGATCCTCTGGGATGGAGGTAATCTGATTGGTATGCAGGTAAAGCTTTGTCAGATTCGACAGTTGGGCGAGATCCTCTGGGATGGAGGTAATCTGATTGATACTGAGGTTCAGGTCTCTCAGATTGGACAGTTGCCCGATCGCTTCTGGGATGGAGGTAATCTGATTTTCAACAAGCGAAAGTGTTTTTAAGTTAGTTAATTGAAGAACAGCATCAGGAAACTCAGTTAACTTATTCCCAACCCATCTTCTTTTCTCTTTATCGAACTTCCCCAACACCAGCATCTCAAGCTGCGTGCACTTGCCAATCTCCGGCGGCAATTCCTCCAAGTCGAGCCCCGACAAATCCAGTTCCGTCAATTTTTCCTCGGCTGCCCGGTGAATTCGCCGCACTGCTTCCTCTCGCGTCATGCCCTTTGTCTCTCGGTAGGATTCATTTTATTGTGACAGGATTTTTCGCTTGATGGGGAGTTGCCCGCGCGTCACAATCAAAGAAACCGGGTTTTTTTTTGTTTCTACACTGTCATGCGTCTTCTGGGCAAAAACCCGGTTTCTGAGCGAGGCATCACAACTATAATAAAATAAACCGTTAAAAGAGGAAAGCTAATGGTGACGAGCCTGAATGTGGATACGGCACTGCTGCAAGAGGCGATCGAACTTGAGGGAGAAATTGAGTTCGAGACTCTAGTTGAAATTGCCTTGCGCGAATACATTCAACGCCGCAAACAGCCACAGAATCTCGAACTTAGCTTTGGAGAATCTCTCAGTGCATTTCGTGAAAAATATCAACTGCACGAACTGGGTTTAAATCCTGATGAAATTTGGGGAGAAGTTCGCGATCGAACTTTTGCAGGACGCGAGGTCATCTTTGAATGACGTTGCGTTATTTACTCGATACCAACATTATCTCCGAACCTGTTCGTCCTGTTCCGAATGCGAATGTGATGACTAAACTAATTGAGGCAAAATCCACAGTTGCGATCGCCTCGATCGTTTGGCATGAAGTTCTGCTGGGCTGTTATCGAATGCCTGATTCTAAGCGTCGCAGTGCGATCGAAGCTTATCTTCAGGAAGAAGTGAAAGTAAAATTACCGATTTTGCCCTACACTCAAGAAGCGGCTGAGTGGTTTGCTAAAGAACGAGCAAGACTCATCCCGATCGGGCTTACACCGTCTTATGCTGATGGGCAAATTGCAGCGATCGTTAAAGTCAATAATCTGATTCTGGTGACACGAAATGTTGCTGATTATGCAAACTTTCAAGACTTGGCAATCGAAAACTGGTTTTCTTAAACTTAATCTATTTAATCATCGGTTTGATGAGAAACTATAATGCGATCGATTTCTTCCCGGTGGCGAGCGTATTTTTTTTGTTTATTGACGAGAAATACCCAGATAAACTGGGTTTCTCAGTTCTGCGTGTGCTACCTACTTACTTAAACTTTAGCTAATCTAAATATAAACACACAATCAACCTCAATGTGATGTTTTTTACCAACAGATGACAAAGGGTGATAAGCTGGGGATAGGAAGTTATTTGTTTATGAACCAAATTAAACGTGTTGCCATAGTGGGAGGAACCCACGGAAACGAACTCACAGGAATTTACCTCGTGAAAAAATTCGATCGCGCGCCCGAGTTAATTGGGCGATCGACTTTTGAAACTATCACCCTGCTAGCCAATCCCAAAGCTTGCGAAATCGGGACACGCTACATCGATATCGACCTCAACCGCTGCTTTAGAAAGCAAGATTTAGAAAATCCCCATCTCTCCAGCTATGAAGCGCAGCGGGCGAAAGAAATCTCCCGCCTTTTTAGCTCAAAAAACACTCATCTGCCCAACTTAATTATCGATTTGCACAGCACCACATCCAACATGGGGCTAACATTTATTCTCGCCAGCCAGCATCCATTTAACCTGCAACTAGCAGCTTATTTAACCTCTGTGTATCCCCACCTCAAGCTACTGGCTTCGGCAACCAAGAATCATGATAGTCCTTTGCTGCGATCGCTTTCCGAATTAGGCGGTACGCTGGAAGTTGGTGCAGTGCCACAAGGCGTCTTGGATGCGTCTTTATTTCAGCAAACTGAGCAAGTTGTCGGCACAATCTTAGACTGTGTAGAAGCCTACAATCAAGGCAAAATGCCTGCTGCAAAGAATCCCCTGACTATTTATCAAAGCATTCGGGCGCTCGACTATCCCAGAAACGAGAACCGAGAAATTCAGGCAATGATTCATCCTCATCTGCAATTCAGAGATTATGAAGCCCTAAATCCCGGCGATCCGATGTTTTTGACCTTAGATGGTGAGTCGGTATTGTATGAAGGTAAATCAACCGTTTATCCGATTTTCATTAACGAGGCTGCTTACTACGAAAAAGGAATTGCCCTGTGTTTTACTCAAAAGCTAATAGTCAGTCTTGAGTAGAAGATTAAAAATTATTCTTGAGAATTTTCCGGTGACAAAAACTCCTCTTTAGAAGCCGTAGTCAAAGAACGCAATTCCTTCCATATTTCCAAAGTAATAATACAGGTAATCAGCCACACCAAACCAGCCGTATAACCAGCAATAACATCGGTAGGCCAGTGAACTCCTAGGTAAAGTCGGCTAAAACCAATAGCAGCAATTAATACAACTGTCAAGCCGTAAATCGACCAGCGCTGCTTGGGAAAGCGTACACCCAAAAAATATCCTAGCAAACCGTAAATAACCATTGAAATCATCGCGTGTCCGCTAGGAAAACTGTAAAATGTTACATTAACAACGCGCTCCCAAAGTTGAGGTCGATCGCGGGCAAAAAGTTTTTTTAACAGTAAATTTAAACCGATCGCTCCCCCACCCGCGAGCGCAATAGTTGCAGCTTCCGAGCGGTGATTGCGCGCTAGCAAAACAATACCCAACGTCAGACAAATCACTAGCAGCAGCTTCGGCTCGCCCAAAAAAGTAAAGCCCAGCATTATTTGATCGCGCAACGGAGTGTGCAATTGCCTCAGAGCTAGTAAAATAGAGGTATCGAAAACGTAACTTTCTTTTTCCAACACGTCTTCGGCAAGGGTGGCAAATCCCCACATCCCCAAAGCCGCAACAGCAAGCCCGGCCAGCCGAATTATTGAAATGAGCGATCGAATTTTAGAACGCATTCTTGAATTAATTAAAAATTTTAAATTTCCAACTCAAAATAATACAACAAATATAGGAAACGAAAAAGCCTTACCAATCGTCTAGATGCTTGAGCAACTATATTCTGAATGATTAATTGGCTTTTCACTACCCACCTCAGCTTTTACCTCCAACCTGCGAATGACTATACTATCAAAAAAACACATTTCTGCAATTTTGTTGGTCGTGGGGTTGACAAATCTTTCTAGTTGTGCTAATAAAAGCGGAGTAAATGCCCCGATCGCCGAAGCCCACACGATCGCCCAGCGTCTCGTCTCTACCGCAGTCGCCCAAAAGCCGAACAACCCGCAATTCGGTAAGCCGATCGACTGTACCCTAGGCAAAGACTGTTTTGTATTGCTGTATTTCGATCGAGAACCCGGCCCCACCGCCGTCGATTTTGGCTGCGGGCGCCAAACCTACGACGGGCACGACGGCACAGATTTTGCCATTCCCGACGCCAAAGCAATGGCAAAAGGAGTGCCAGTTATTGCCTCCGCAGCAGGTAAAGTTTTGCGATCGCGAGATGGTGTGGTCGATCGGCGTTTACAAAATGAAACAGAAAAAGCCAACATCGCAGGCACAGAATGCGGCAACGGCATGGTAATCGACCACGGCGGTGGTTGGGAAGCCCAATACTGCCACCTCCGTCAAGGCAGCGTTGCCGTCAAACCGGGTACGCAGGTACAAAAAGGCACAGTTTTGGGCATGGTGGGAAACTCTGGGATGGCATCTTTCCCCCACGTACACGTAACTTTTCGCTATCAAGGCAAGCCCGTAGATCCGTTTGTCGGCCCCGACGCGAAGGTAGGCTGCAACATCGCCCGCAATCCAATTTGGGACAAGCCTCTAGACTATGTTTCCACAGGTTTAATTCGGGCCGATTTTGCCAATAAGCCGCCGGACGAGAACGCTGTCTGGGAAGGACAATTTTCCGAGACTAAACTCCCTGCAAACAGTCCCGCTTTGTTGTTTTGGGTGCAAAGTTACGGAGTGCTCAAGGGCGATCGCGAACAATACAAATTATTTGCACCCAACGGCACAACCATTGCCGAGCAGACCAATGAAATTAAAGCCCCCAGCCGTACTTGGTTGGGTTATGTCGGCAAAAGAAACAGTACAAATTCTCCTCTGACTCCCGGAGTTTGGCGGGCCGAATACCGGTTGACGCGGGGCGATCGAGTTTTGGCAGAAGTCAAGCGAGAAGTTGAGTTGCGTTAGTCGCCAAGTTACTCATACCAAATTACTTTGAAAACGAGCATCAAATATGTTAAAATAACAACAATCTTTTTTCATTTTTGATGGTCAATTTTTCCTGGTCTCATAATAAAAATGTCATACAGCCAATTCACAAACCTAGAAATGATTGAAACCAACTTTGGCATAACCATTGCTGACAAAGTTGGTATTTTTGCCCATTTACCCGAAGCCGAGTATAGCGAGCTTCTCAGCCAAACTCTGCAAGACAACATTTCTTTAGCTTTAGCAATTAATACCGAAAAAGCTCGCTCAGAATTAATTGTCACACCTATTTTAGTAGAACTTAGAAAGCAGTTTAAGTATCAAATTAGCTTTTTTTCCGGAAAAGAGTTTAATGTAGATTTAGAAAAAGGATTGACGGGTTTCTGTGATTTTATGATTAGTCGTTCTCCCGAACAACTGCTAATCAAAGCCCCTGTTGTCGCCTTAGTAGAAGCTAAAAATGATAATATCCAAGCTGGGCTTCCACAATGTATGGCAGAAATGATTGCCGCTCAAATCTTTAATGAAAGAAGAAACAATAACATTTCCGAAATATATGGGGTGGTCACAACAGGAACCAATTGGAAATTTTTACGGCTTAGGAATCAAATTATGGAAGTTGATTTAAATGATTATTTCATTGATAATATTAGTAAAATTATTGGCATATTAAAATATTTGGTCGATGCAGCTAACCTATGAAACTGGGAGCCAATTTATGAAAGTTGCTCAATAGAGATAAATTGAACAATGACTTAACCATAATTTTTACAATATCACAAATTCTCCGGGACAATCTAGCTTTCATCAGCTTGTTGTCGCCGGCTCGATCGCTCCTCCTTCCCCGTCGAACGCGATCGTTCGGGAGGGTGGTTTGGATGTTGACAATTTAGGGCAAATTGTTCCAAGCTTGAGCCACAATGTCGCTCAGCCATAGCCTCTGAGCAAAATCGAGCAAATTGTCGTCCGCGAGTACTTCAGCCTTCAATTCATCCAAAGACTGAGATCGCGATCGAGCTATTTGAATCACACCCGCGATCGCCGACGCCACCAATTCTTCATTCAGCGGCTGCTGTCGCAAAGCAATCATTTCTTGAGGATTCGTAGGAATGGGATAATTCATAGAAGTGCATACCGAAAGGAGTAGATATTCAGCCACTGCGGGCCAACCGAGAGCAAGAGCGATCGAAAACCTAAAAATCTGAGAACATTGTAAACTTATTTAAAACTAAATAAGTATTCGGGAGTATAGCCTACTTTGCTCCCTTGTCAACTCCCCCATCTTTATTAATTTATTCAGAATTGAGAGCCTAATCATGCAAGAAATTCTTTATCTAGAAGTCCCGACACCGGATACAGCAGCCGTCTGCACTTGGTTGCAGCACGAATTCGATCCCGGAATCGGAGAAAAAATTATTACTGCTGACGGCTTTCGCCTGCTTTCACCAGCCACAACAGCCGAGGTTCTCAAGTCTGGAACTCAAAATGCCAATCCAAAACCCGCCTTGGCTGACACCAATTCAGGAAACCCAAATTGGCGAGCGACAGAACTTTCCACTTTTGTCTGGTCACTGCAGCGCACCACTTATTTAAAAGTCTTTCGTCTAGAAGAGGCGCCTGCGGGAGAAAAAAAGTTCCTGGAAGCTCTGAATCTTGCTGTAAGAAACAAGTTTCCAGATCGCTACCGGGAACCCCCTGTCATAGACCTCTCCAAACAGTCAATTTTTGAGGCTCTTGCCCCCTATTACCCCCTCACCGTCAAATACTTCCAAAAAATGCCTCAAGGCGAATACGACCTCAAGCGCGTCTACTGGTGGGAACAGCGTTGGCGCGAAGGCACTCGCAATCCTCAAACGCCAAAACAAGTAGTGTTTTTGAAGGAAGAGGGAACAGGGAAGAAGGAAGAAGGAACAGGGAAGAAGGAAGAAGGAAGAGGGAACAGGGAAGAGGGAAGAGGGGAGAAGGCAGAAGACACGATTTCGGTGTCTGATTCTGGCGATACTTTTTATGACTTAATTTATATTGGCGGGGCCTTGGGAGTGATTCACGCCGCAGTCATGGCGAGATTGGGCTACCGGGTGCTGCTAGTTGAACGAATGCCTTTCGGGCGAATGAATCGCGAGTGGAATATTTCACGGGACGAAATTCAAAGCTTAATTGATTTGGGTTTATTTACTGCGGCAGAAATAGAAACTTTGATTGCCAGAGAATATAAAGATGGCTACAACAAGTTTTTTGATGCTAACAATCCGCCCGTGGCTCAAGCGCCAGTTCTGCACACACCAAAGGTACTCAATGTAGCTGTGGACGGGGAGAAATTGCTGAATTTAGCGGGAGTTAAGCTAACAGAAGCTGGTGGAGAAATCTGGGACGAAACTGACTTTGTTAGAGCCGATGTTGCAGCGGAAAAAGTAGTAGTTCAAGGCCACCACTTGCCGACAAAAGCCGATCGCACTGCATTAGGAAGGCTGCTGGTGGATGCAATGGGTTCGGCTTCTCCCATCGCTTGGCAATTGAACGAAGGGCGGACTTTTGACAGCGTTTGTCCGACAGTGGGAGCAGTCATCGACGGAGGATTTGAGCCGGGAGTATGGGATTCCGAGTACGGGGATGTACTCCACACTCACGGGGACGTTTCCCGCGGACGCCAGCTCATTTGGGAGTTGTTTCCTGGCGCCGGCACAGAACTGACAGTTTATCTATTTCACTACCACCAAGTACATCCAGAGAACCCCGGTTCTTTGCTGGAAATGTACGAGGATTTTTTCGCAATTTTGCCGGAATACCGTCGCTGCGATGTCGATAAATTGGTGTGGAAAAAACCGACCTTTGGTTATATTCCGGGGCATTTTAGCAGCAACAGCGGCGATCGCTCCGTGGCGATCGATCGCCTAGTCTCGATCGGCGACGCAGCATCTCTGCAATCTCCCCTCGTTTTCACAGGCTTCGGCTCCCTTGTCCGCAATCTTTTCCGCTTAACAGACCTTTTGGATACTGCTTTAAAGCACAATTTGCTGACGGCAAATCACTTAAACCAAATTCGCGCCTACCAGAGCAATGTTTCAGTAACATGGCTATTTTCTAAAGGCATGATGGTTCCTACCGGGAGCAGTTTGCCACCCCAAAGAATTAATTCAATTCTCAATACCTTTTTCGGTATTTTGGCAGCACAAAAACTCGCTGTAGCTGAAACTTTTATTAAAGACAGAACCGACTGGCTAACTTTCAATCGACTGGCGATCGAAGCAGCCGGAAAAAACCCTTCTCTCCTCTTGTGGATTTTAGATTTTGTCACGTTGGGGGATATTTGGCGCTGGCTGGGAAGTTACGTGAATTTTACTCTGCTGGCTTTGGCCAGTTTGCTGTTCGGATGGCTTCCCAGCTTCGCCCGCAGGGTACAGCCTTGGTTGGAGCCCCGGTATCCGGCTGTTTGGCTGTGGCTGTTGGCTACCAGCTATGCTCTCACCTATGGCATGGGAAAGGGGAGAAAAGAGTGTTGAGTTTTGAGTGTGGACTCAAAACTAGCAACTTCAGTTCGCTATCGAAAACTCGGCAATTCAATTTCAGCTAGCGATCGGCGTTTTTTAGAAGCCCGCAGCGGACTGGCAATCAAGCTGAGCCAGTCTGGTTGGGGGACTGCTGTAGGTTTTGCCACACTCGATCGCACTTCTTGAATGCCAAAGGTTTCAACAGAGTTCAAAATTTGAAAAGCCCTGGCCAATTCTTGGGCGTCCACTTTGGTAGCAGTTTCGGGTTCAGACTCAGCCATCGGCAGTTCAGGTTCCGCAACCGGTTCGGCCGAGTCAGTTGCCGGCTCATGAGGCTGGTAGGTTTCGTTCTCCTGCAATAGAATGGCGGATACTTCGGCTAATTTGTTGAGTTCCACATTGGCTGGGGATTCAGGCTCGATCGCCTCAACAGCAGCCGCTACCTCTGGAACCTCTTCTGGTTCCGACCAAGGTTGGACAGGGGAAGCGTTGAAGGCTGGTGGCACCGGCATCTGAGAGCTTTTGACCGCCGCGAGCAAAGATTCTAATTGTGCGCTGGCGGTGTCCAGATTATTGTCAGGCGGCTCGATCCTCGGCGACTTTACCTGCGGCCTGTCCAAACTTCTTTCCAAGGCAGCTTTGAATTGCAGAGTGTGGCGCTGCTGGCGGTGCAAGCGGGCTCGCAATTCCCTGCAAATATTTTCTGTGGCTACTAACTGCTGTAACTGTTCGTTGTAGCGCTGCACAGTAGACGCACATTCTCGCTCAACAGTCGCTAGCCTGACTTGGCTGGTTGCCAACTGACTTCTTAAACTTTCGACTAAAATTTCTTGACTTTGGAGGGTTTGATGGGAAACTTCCACTTTGCCAAACAGCCGCGTCAATTGTTCTTGAGTATTTTCGAGTTCTGCAGTCCGCTGTTCTAGCAAAGCTTCGCGATTCTGCAAGGTTTTTTGGGAGTCTTCGAGAGCTGTTTCTAGCTGGGCGATGCGCTGCAAAAGGTCGCGGTTGCATTCGTGCAGCGCTTGCATGAGGGTGACTGGGGTTGATCCTTTGCCCTTGGCCTGTTCGGCATTCCCAAGCATATTTTTTAGATTCTCTGAAATCGGGGGCGAGCCCGCCTCAGTCGGCTGTGTCAGAGATGGCAAATTTTTTGTTTCAGGTGTTGTGGGAATTGCATCTACGCTGATGGCGTTGGGAAAATCTACTGTTTGCCAGTCTTCTTCTGGCTGTTGGGGAACCGTTGCGGGAGTGTCTGTCGCATCGGGGGCGATCGGCTCAAAACCCCCAGCAGCAGCAAAATCTGACTGAAATGGTTCGGTATCGGATGGAACAGCAGGGTACGGTTGGTGCTGATGGGCTCGAAGATCAGCTTCTGACATGGCTTTTTATCCCAATACTCACAGGGTCTCAGATACAGTCTATCCTTAGATATTCTCCCGAAGGAAGCCCCTAAGTGAGTTTTTGGTCCAGAGTCCTATCAAAATAATTTTTCCTGATGTCTAACGCACTGTTTCGGTATGCGTGCGATCGCCTAAGCTTTAACCACTGCACAATGTTTGTCAATGATTGCTGGAACTTCTGCCGGTGCAATGCGGCTGTAGCGAGTTTTGTCCGGCATCACAACTATATTTGGGCCCGCTTTACACTGTTTGAGACATCCGGTTCCCTGTACTGTCACTTTGTCTTCTAAACCGCGCGCATTCAAAGCATTTTCTAAAGCTTTACAGACTCCTCCAGCGCCCCGCTTCAGGCAGTCGGATTTTTGACATACTAATATTTTGGTTTGGGTTTTTGCCGGAGCTTTTACAGTTTGAGCTGCTGTGGGAGAGGTGAATTCGCTTTTGCCGATCGCGCGATCGTCGGATGTCAATACCGCAACAGGCCCATTGGTGGAGTCGAGCAGTTCTGGCGATCGATCGTTGTTACCCTGAGCCAGCTTGAGGCTGCGAGCTTTAAGTTTTATTTTACCGTTTTTCAAATTGAGTTCTTTCTCACCTACAACTTGAACTCTCAACCCCGGTGTCAAAATAGGCGACAGAAATGCCCGCAATTCCTTGCAAAGTTTAACAAGATATTCTACTCCGCGATCGCTACTAATTCGCAAATATTTAAGTTTACAGCCATCTTCAATAATCAGGCCGAGGATTTCTCCCTCTAAGTTGAATTCGGAAACGTGCTTGCCAGATTTATACATTGTTATAACTCCTTTAAATCAGTTACATCCGTTACATCTTGTACGCTGCTCTTTCCCTAACTTCCTGCTTCCTTTAGCCCCTTTGCCAGCAGTATTCCAGCCACTGCACGAGTTCGCATCGAGGGGCACTGACTTGCCTCAACACGCTCATTAACTGAGCCGCTTGTTTAACAGTATTGACTTTTGCCCGCAAAGGTTGGTCAACCGCACACCAGCAGGGAATTTCTAGTTCTTGCAAGCGTTTGTAAACTTGCCACCTATCTAGCCAACTAACTTGCACAATGTCACAAACTTCTAATTCTGGATCTGCTGGATTCATTTTGTAACAACAGTAATAATTTGCATTAATTTTTACCCTCAATGGTAGCGGGTAGAAGTTAAAAGCCAGATTTCAGCAGAACATCAAAGATGATCAAAAGCCCTTCCTGAAAAATTCTGCCTTTTGCCCTCTGCCTTCTGCCTTCAGAAGGTTCGCCCCACTTTCAGGAAGCGCTCATAACGAGGATCTTGTTCAAGCATAACCCAACTGCTAATAATTCTCAATAGGTTTACAAAAAAAATTTCCTACTCTATAAAATCTTCCACTATCGAGGCAGACGCTGCTTGACTGGTAAATTTACAGTGCTAGACTGACTCTATTGGCAACAAAACTGCCTATTGAGAGGAGAACACACATGGCTGAGACTCAGAGTGCATTGAGACCGTTTGGCCACATAGCCGAAAACCCAGTTCTACTGGAACATTCAGTCATAGCACCGATTTGTGAAGGAATGAACGCGCTGCTGGCCAGTTTTCAGGCTCTATACCTGCAATATCAAAAACATCATTTTGTGGTGGAAGGGGCAGAATTTTACTCCTTGCACAAATTCTTTGAAGAAAGCTACGGAGAAGCTCAAGATAGCGTCCACGAGTTGGGCGAACGGTTAAACGGGTTGGGCGGCATACCGGCAGCTAGCTTTAGCAAGTTAGCCGAGCTGTGCTGTTTTGATCCGGAAGCCGACGGCGTATATTCCTGCCGCCAAATGCTGGAACACGATTTGGCAGCAGAGCAAGCTATCCTCGGTTTGCTGCGGCGTCAAGCAGGACAAGCAGAAAGTTTGGGCGATCGAGCTACCCGCTACCTCTACGAAAAAATCCTGCTAAAAACAGAAGAGCGGGCTTATCACATTTCCCACTTCCTCGCCCCCGATACCTTAGTGCAGTTGAACTTGAACTAACAATTCTTCTTCTTCCTCTTCCTTCGCGCCCTTAGCGCCTTCGCGGTTCGTTATCTTAGATCAAAAAAAAAGCGAGCAGTTTTGTGACTGCCCGCTTTTTTTATACAAAGTGCGTTTTATCTGCTGGGGATTAAGGCGCTAAAGCATTGCCTCGCAACAAGCTACCAATGGTTTTGGCGGTAATCTTCATCTGAATGAAGGGATTAGCCGGTACTACTGTCTTATACAAATAGCTATCGAATGTGAGTTTCTGCACATCGCGATCGGCACACATTTCCACAAAAGCTTCGCGAGTAGCGTCGGAACGGTAGAACACGCGCTGCAAAATGTCGAGAACTTTGTAAGTAATGCCGTAGGCTTTATCCCACCGCTTCAAGTAAATCTTAATTTCCTCTTCAGTCGGAATGCGCGCGCCTTTATTGGAAATCTCCACAATAGTTTCGGCACACATCCGGCCAGACTTGGCAGCAAAATAGATACCTTCGCCGGAAGACTTGGTAACGTAACCTGCGGCATCGCCTACGAGAGCAACTCGGCCGACAACCCGGCGGGGACGCGGGTGTTCCGGGATGGGGTGAGCTTCCACTTTAATAATCTCACCGCCCATCAGTTTTTTGGCAGCGCGGGCGCGGACGCCTGCTTGCAGCTTTTTGATGCTGGCTTGATTGACTTTCATCGTGCCGGTACCGACGGCTACGTGGTCGTATTTGGGGAACACCCAAGCGTAGAAGTCGGTAGATACGTCGTCGCCGACGTACATTTCGGCTAAGTCTTCGTAGTAAGCCATTTTATCTTCTGGCAGGCGGATGCGCTCTTGGAAGGCGATCGCATAATTGTAGTCGCCAGCGTCGATCGCCTTTGCTACGCGGGAGTTAGCGCCGTCAGCCCCGATTACTAAATCCACTTTCAGAGTTTTCTGAATTCCCATTGCGCTGCCGTCGGAGTGGTCGGCATAGTGGAGAGTATAGGGGTCTGTATTGTTGCCGGGAATTTCTAATTTGTGAACGGTGCCGTTAATCAGTTTTGCACCCAAGGAAGCGGCGCGATCGCGCATGAAGCCGTCGAGCACTTCGCGGCGGCACATACCGATGTATTCGTGTGCGTTTTCAATATTGATGTCCACCTCGACGTTGGAGGGGGAGATCATTTTCATTTTTCTGACTTGGCGGTCAATAATACTTTGCGGCAAGTCGAATTCGCTGACCATGCACAGGGGAATCGCCCCACCGCAGGGTTTGGCGTTGTCTAATTTACGCTCGAATAGGTATGTTTCGATGCCTGCTTTTACCAATGTTTCGGCGGCGGAAGAACCCGCAGGGCCTGAACCTACTACTGCAACCCTTAGTGTCAAAGCTTTTCTCTCCAGTTTTTTTCTATAGGCATTACTCAGGTGTGATGGTATCACGGACTTTGGATGCGGTGGCGTGAAGCAGGGGAGATTTCAATGAAATGAAACAGAGCTTAACAGTTCGATACGAAAATCGGGTCTGGGGCAGTAGGTGCGATCGAAGATCTTAAATTTTTCAGTGCTTTGGAACAGTTATGGACGTTGATGTGCGATCGAACATTTTGCACTATTTTCTAAGAACAGGCAAGATGCCTGTTCCACAAAGAATGAATTTTCTGCTTGTGGGGAGTAGGGGTTGGGCTTCTAGCCCGCCCGGACATGAACAAGCTTCCCTAGCCTGTTCCACAAAGAGTGAATTTTCTGCTTGTGGGGAGTAGGGGTTGGGCTTCTAGCCCGCCCGCCCTGAACAGGCTTTCCGGCCTGTTCCACAAAGAGTGAATTTTCTGCTTGTGGGGAGTAGGGGTTGGGCATCTTGCCCGCCCGGAACAGGTGGGAACCAGTCCAATAAGTTACATTAAAGTTACTTGCAGTTATATCTAAAATTCTTATGCTCGGTAATTTTCAACAAAGCAACCTGCGGATTGAGCTTGAAGCTTCCGAAACAGCGATTAGAGACAGCTTGTTGCGTCCAAGTCAATTGCAGCAGTGGCTGTGGCCACAGCAGTTGTCTAGCGGTTTGCCGGAAGAATTTGCTCAAGGTTTGACCTTTACAAGTTGGCTAGGCCCCGTGGCAGTTCAGCATCACGTTGATATTGTTGAGCACAATTGTCTGCGGCTGTTATTGAGTCAGGGAATTGACGGATTTCACGAGTGGTATTGGGGCGATGGTTGGGTGCAGTCTCGGTTGGAGGGAGTGTCGCTGCTGCCGCTGAATTTGGGGCAAACGGCTAGTTTACTCCGGCTGCGGGAGTTTGTAGCGGGGAAGGGTAAGAGGAAGTAGATAAATCACTCTCCAAAATCATCAGAACAAAGCCTGGTAGTCCTCCATAGCAACGAAAAATTCTTAATCCTTTTAGGGATAAAGAAGCGTTGTAATGATGAATAAAATACCACAAAGCTCCCACACGATTGGAGAGCTTTTTAGATTAGGAAAGACTCTTTCTTACAACAATAGCGAGATATCCTGTACATCAGGGAGTTCTTGCATCTTTAGAGATCAGAAGTTTTGCCCGTATCTTTCCCGACAGATTTGTGTCGCTGGCGAGGCAAAACTTTTTTATATGCGACCAAAAAATCTGTATAATAGACGGCACATTGTCTGTAAACTCCTGGGAGGGAATCCCAAAAACCTTTAGCACCCATTTCAACTAGACTTCCTATATATAGCCATCCTCGCATCATTTGTGAATTTCTTACTCCCTCCCCTTACTAAGGGGAGGGTTGGGGTGGGGTGAAAAACTTACGACTCATGTAGGATTGCTATAAACCCCTAGAATTTCTTTGGTCAAGGCATCAATCGCCAGCTATTTCCACTGCTTGTTACCCTTATTGCCTACAAACGACCACATTTCATCACTTTGGATCGTTAGCTTGCCTTGGTTTTTTGACTTTACTTGAACTTTCCGGAGGACTGATACTAATTGTTGAAAAACACATAGTATTGGAACCAGCGGGGGGACACCCTCGTGACTTTGACAATCGCGACTCAAGATATTTTTTCTAATAAAAGCCGATCGCTCAATTTTTTTATTTCTTCTGAAATCCTTTGATGTCTGGGGTTTTAAACAAACTGCCTGTGACAATATATACATTTAAAGTTTTGCTTAGCGCTGGAGGTGGCACAATTTTTAACCATGTTTGGAGAACCGAAACGGGGACAATTCATGGAGTTGAGAATTAACAAGGCTTAGGTACGTCGCATGATAACTCCTTATCCTTACTCTGCCAGACCACCTGAAAGCCACTTCGCTGCCGAAAAACTAAGAGTGTGTTATAAAAACATAATTTGTTCCTTTCTAAAGCGCTATTCTTTACACAACGAACCGGGTGTGTTCTGACGGCGCGTTAATTTTTACCAGAAAAATAAATATGCTGTCCATTCCAGGCATTGCCGTCCAGAAGCTGCTTTACGAAAGTGCTAACTCTCTGGTGTACCGGGCGATTCGGGAAGCGGATCACCAACCGCTCATCCTCAAACTGCTCAAAGAGAGCTACCCGACACCTCAAGAATTGCTACGCTACCGTACCGAATACCGCATCACCCGAGAGCTGAAAGAGGCGGGAGTCGTGCAAGTTTATGACTTGCAAAAATACCAAAACAGCCTCGTGATTTTTGTGGAGGACTTTGGCGGGGAATCGTTGAAAATATGGATGCAGCAGCGAAAGTTTAGCCTCAAGGAATTTCTGCAAATTGCGATCGCTGCCACTGAAACTTTAGGGAAAATTCATAGCGCCAATATTATCCACAAAGATATTAACCCTTCTAATATAGTATTTAATCCAGCGACCGGGCAGCTCAAAATTATCGACTTTGGCATTTCCACTCAGCTAACGCGAGAAATGCCAACCCTGAAAAACCCCAACATTTTAGAAGGAACCTTAGCCTATATTTCACCCGAACAAACTGGTAGGATGAATCGCTCTATCGATTACCGCACTGACTTTTACTCCCTCGGCGTCACCTTTTACGAATTACTGACAGGAAAACTACCTTTTGAGACAGAAGACGCTTTAGAGCTAGTTCACTGCCACATTGCCAGACAGCCAGTTCCCCCGCACGAAATCAAGCCGGAAATTCCCTTAATTGTCTCGCAAATTGTCAGCAAGCTGATGGCAAAAAATGCGGAAAATCGCTATCAAACTGCATTGGGTCTTAAGCAGGACTTAGAAATGTGTCTGGTTCAATTACAAGAAACCGATAGGATAGAAGAATTTGACTTGGGAACGCTGGATCTTACAGACCATTTCCTGATTCCCGAAAAGTTATACGGCAGAGAAACCGAAGTTTTTCATCTATTAAATGCCTTTGAAAGAGTTCGTAATTCTAGTGCAGAAATGATGCTTGTAGGTGGCTTTTCTGGGATTGGGAAAACCGCAGTAGTGAATGAAGTGCATAAGCCGATCGCCCGACAGCGTGGATATTTTATCAAAGGCAAATACGACCAATTTCAACGAAATATTCCCTTCAGTGCATTTGTGCAAGCATTTCGGGAATTGATGGGACAATTATTATCAGAAAGTGACGCTCAGTTACACAGATGGCAAACCCAGATTCTCACCGCAGTAGGCGAGAGTGGGCAAGTCTTGATTGACGTAATTCCTGAATTAGAACACATCATTGGCGCTCAAAATCCTGCACTAGAATTGTCGGGGAGTGCCGCCCAAAATCGCTTCAATCTGCTAATGCAGAAATTTGTGCAAGTATTTACCCAAGCAGAACATCCCTTAGTGATGTTTCTGGACGATTTGCAGTGGGCAGATTCGGCATCGCTGAAATTGCTACAACTATTGATGGAGGATACGGGGCATCTGTTAGTATTGGGTGCTTATCGGGATAATGAGGTATCACCGGCTCATCCGTTTATGTTGACTGTGGATGAGATTGTGAAGTCTGGGGCAGTGGTGAATACGATTACCCTGCAACCGTTGAGTTTAGCAGATCTCAATCAGTTGGTAGCAGATACGCTGATTTGCGATTTATCTTTAGCTACACCTTTGACAGAATTGGTTTATCAAAAAACCCAAGGTAATCCTTTTTTCTCGACTCAATTCCTCAAGGCCTTGTATGAAGATGGTCAAATTATTTTTAACCCCCCTCAATCCCCTATTAGTAAGGGGGGCAGTAAAGGGGGGTGGCAGTGCGATATTAATCAAGTTAAATTTGCCGACGCCTCGGATGTGGTGGAGTTTATGGCGGTGCAATTGCAGAAGTTGCCTGCCGAAACTCAGGATGTTCTCAAACTTGCCGCGTGCATTGGGGCGCAGTTTGATTTAGAGACATTGGCAATAGTCAGCGAAGAATTACCAGAAGAAACGGCATCAGCACTGTGGAAAGCCTTGCAAGAAGGACTGATTTTAGTGATGTCAGAAGGCTATAACTTCATTCAAGCAGATGCTCAATACCCTCCTGGGTCTGTTGCTAATCCAACTTATAAGTTCCTGCACGATCGCGTCCAGCAAGCGGCTTATTCCCTAATCCCAGACGACCAAAAACAAGCCACTCATCTGAAAATAGGACAGTTACTGCTACAAAGTTCTTCCGAGATAGAAATAGAAGAAAAAATATTTGATATTGTCGGGCATTTAAATCAAGGAATTGAGTTAATCCATCAATTAAGTGAACGCTCAGCCTTAGCCCAACTCAACTTAGAAGCTGGACGTAAGGCTAGAAATTCTACCGCCTACGCTGCCGCAAATATCTATCTACAAACGGGAATTGAGCTACTGACACCTCAATGCTGGCAAACTCAATATGAATTGGCGCTAAATCTTTATGTTGCTGCTGCTGAAATTGCCTATTTAAATGGTGACTTTGATGGTATGGAACAGATGGCAGGACTGGTTTTGCAAGAAGCCCAAACAATTTTAGATCGAGTTAAAATTTACGAAATTAAAATTGCCGCTCAGACAGCCCAGAGCAAGGTGTTAGAAACGATCGCAGTAGCAAGAGAGGCACTCTTACAATTGGGGATTGAACTCCCTGCCGAACCTGATGAACCCCAGATTGGCAAAGCGCTACAAGCCCTCGCGGGCCAACTAAGCGGCAGAAAGATTGAGGAATTGGTTGACCTACCTGTGATGACAAATCCACAGACTCAGGCAGCTATGCAACTGTCTG